>NZ_JBHXML010000133.1:0-10617 GCF_042720345.1 Kitasatospora sp. NPDC058478
CCCCCGACCAGAGGCGGCGGGACCGGGGCCCCAGCCGTCAGCCGTCAGCCGTCAGCCGTTGGGGAGGATGACGGCGCGCCCGTTGATCCGGCCGCTGTGCAGACGCTCGTAGGCGAGCGGCGCCTCGTCGATCCCGTAGGTCTCGACGTGCACGTCCACCGCGCCGGCCCGGGCGAGGTCGAGGACCTCGATCAGCTCGGCGCGGGTGCCCCAGTACGGGGAGGACACCGAGACCTCGTACGGCAGGGCGCCGAAGCCGACGGCCAGGGTGCCGCCGCCGAGGCCGACGATCGTCACGTCGCCCTCCACCGCCACCATCGCGCCGGCCGCGGCCGCCGTGGGCGGGGCGCCGACGAAGTCCAGCACCACCTGGGCGCCGATGCCGCCGGTGAGTTCGCGCACCCGGGCGGGCGCGGAGGCGTCGGAGCGGACCGTCTCGTGCGCGCCGACGCTGCGGGCCAGCGCGAGCTTCTCCTCCGTCACGTCCAGGGCGATCACCCGGGCCGCGGTCATCGCGCGCAGCAGCTGGATCGCGACGTGGCCCAGGCCGCCGGTGCCGATCACCACCGCGGTGCTGCCGGGCGTCAGCTTGCCGAGCGAGCGCTTGATGGCGTGGTACGGGGTCAGGCCGGCGTCCGTCAGCGGCACGGCCCGGACCGGGTCGAGGCCGCCGAGCGGCACCAGGTGCCGGGGGCTGTCCACCACCATGTACTCGGCCATCGCCCCGGGGGCGCCCAGGCCGGGCGGGTGGATGCCCAGTTCGGCGGCGCGCAGGCAGTAGTTCTCCTTGCCCTCCGCGCACTTGGCGCAGTTGCCGCAGCCCCACGGCCCGTAGACGGCGACCGGTTCGCCCTCGGCCAGGCCGGTCACGCCCGCGCCGAGCGCGGCCACGGTGCCGACGCCCTCGTGCCCGAGGGTGAGCGGCAGGGGGAAGGACAGCCGCTCGGCGGGCATGCTCATCACGGCGATGTCGGAGTGGCACACCCCCGCCGCAGTGACCTTGAGCAGGACCTGGCCGGGGCCGGGCTCCGGATCGGGGACGGTGACCACCTCGGGGGCGGCGCCGACGCTGCGGTACTGGACTGCCTTCATGGGTTTCGGACTCCCTCTCTCTGCCCCCGGACTCGACTGTCCCCCCGGTTGCGCTGCCCCGGCCACCGGACAGGCCTGGGCAGCGGGCCGGTCAGCGGGCCGCGTAGGCGCCGTCGACCAGGTGGTAGCTGCCGTGGATGAAGGAGGCCCGGTCGGAGAGCAGGAAGGCGGTCAGTTCGGCGACCTCCTCGGCGCGGCCGAGCCGGCCGGCCGGGTGCAGGGCGACCAGCGCCTGACGGGCCTCCTCGTCGGCCGCGCTCAGCAGCGGGGTGTCGATGAAGCCCGGGCCGACGGCGTTGATCCGCACGCCCTGCGCGGCGTACTCCAGGGCGGCGGTCTTGGTCAGGCCGACCACGCCGTGCTTGGCGGCGGCGTAGGCGGGCGAGCCGGCGAAGCCGTTGGCGCCCAGGATCGAGGCCATGTTGACGACGGCGCCGCCGCCGGCCGCCAGGATGGCGGGGATCTCGTAGCGCAGCGAGTAGAAGACGCCGTCGAGGTTGGTGGCCAGGACCCGGCGCCACTGCTCGGGCTCGTACGCGCCGGTGGGGGCCTTCGCGCCGCTGATGCCGGCGTTGTTGACGGCCAGGTGCAGGGCGCCGAGCCCGTCCACGGCGGCCTGGACGGCGGCCCGCACCGACTCCGGGTCGGTGACGTCCGTCCCGATCGCCAGGGCCCGGGCGCCGGCGGCCTCCAGTTCGGCGGCGGCCCTGCGGGCGCCCTCCAGGTCGAAGTCGGCGACGGCGACGGCCGCGCCGCCGGCCGCCAGGCGGCGGGCCACGGCGAGGCCGATGCCGGAGGCGCCACCGGTGACCAGTGCGGCCTTGCCGGTGAACTCCTGGGGGTGGTCGGTGCCGGTCATGGCGTACGTCCTTTCGTGCGGGTGCGCCGGGTGGGCGCGGTGGTTCAGGCCGCCGGGCCGTCGGGGGGCGGTTCGGCGGCGAGCAGGTCGAAGGCCCGTTCCACGAGGTCGGGCAGATCCGGCTCGTCGGCGCCGACGGGGTGGCGGACCCAGGCGCGGGAGGCGGCCTGGAGGGCCGCCACGCCGAGGCCGACGGCGACGGCCGGGCGCAGGTCGTACTCCGCGTCCAGGCCGAGGCGGGCGGCGGCGATCCGGATGGAGGCCTCCTCCTCGTCGACGCAGATCCGCCGGTAGGCGGCGGTCAGCGAGGGCTCGGCGGCGATCAGGCCGAACAGCTCCCGCACACCGGGGCGCCGGTGCCAGGCCGGGTCCCGCTCGTCGCCCAGCCAGACCCGCAGCGCCGCGCGGTAGGCGGCCACCGGGGTCTCGGCGGCGGGGCGGGCCGCCAGCGCCGCGTTGATCCGGCCGAAGTCGGCGCGCAGGCAGTCCAGCACGGCGTCCTCGCGGGAGGCGAAGTACCGGCTGAAGGTGCGGCGGGAGACGTCGGCCCGGTCGGTGACGTCCTCGACGGAGACGGCGGCCAGGCCGCGGTCCAGCACCAGCTGGAGGGCGGCGGCGGCCAGTGACTCGCGGGTGCGGCGCGCCTTGCGGTCACGCCGTCCCTCGGTGGTGTGCTCGGCCTTCTCGGTGGTCACGGGAGCCACCGTACACCCGGAAATGTCCCATTGGGACATGAGTCCCCCTGGGACACGAGCCCGCCCCGGCCCCCACGGGAAGGCGGGGGCCGGGGCGGGCTCGCAGACGGGCTCGCAGGCGGGTCGAGTGGAACGGGCCAGGCCGGCCGAATCAGGCGGGGACTATCGCGAAGGAGCCGTTGCTGAGCGGGGTCTCGGTGTAGGGGCCGCTGTCGATGGCCTGCGGGGAGTAGCCGTCGAAGACCTGGCCGTTGACCGTGACGCCGGAGAAGTCCAGGCGGCTGAAGGAGGGGTAGCTCTGGCTCGGGGACTCGATCACGGCCTCGGCGCTGACGTTCTGGCCGTCGAGCTGCTGGGTGGTGGTCTCGGTCCAGCCCTTGGTGTTGTCGGTGATCTGCAGGGCGTAGCTGGAACCACCGCTGTTGACCACCGAGGCGGTGAAGCTGTCACCGGCGTCCACCGGGTCGCTGAAGTACTGCGGCGGGGCCGGGTACATCTCGTACCAGGCCGAGTAGACCGGGGAGCCGCTGGAGCAGTCGGCCTGGACGCCGGTCTGCTCGACGGTCTGCGAGCCGTAGCCGTCGATCCCGACCCAGGGGGCGAACAGGTCGTTGGCGGTGTTGCACTGCACGGCGGGCATGGTCCAGGAGCCGGAGACGCTCTGGAAGCCGCTGCCCTGGGCGACGTAGCCGCCCCAGACTCCGCCGTCGTAGCGGGCGCCGTGGCCGAAGCGGTGCGCGCTGCCGTAGCCGTGCGCGGCGGCGTGGGTGGCGGGGGTGGCGGGGGCGGCCGTCGCGGGGGTCGCGGCCGCGGCGGCCGGGAGGGCCAGCAGGGCGGCGAGCACGAGCCGGCCGGTGCGGGAAAGGGCCATGGGGGGCTCCTTCACTGGGAGTTGAGGGGGTGCCGCCCAGCTTGCGGGCGCCGCGGGCGGGCCGGGAAGGGAACCGCGTGGGCAGGAACCCGACATGGCGGGAACATGTCGACCGATCAATCCCTTGATTTCGGGCACCGAGTGGCGCACAGTCGGCTCGTCCACTGGCGGTGCAGGACGAGGAGGACGCAGTGTCGGGGACGGGCATGCTCGCCGGACTCGGCCTCGGCGCGGTCGAGGAACAGCTCTACCTGCGGCTGCTCGGCGTCCAGGCCGCCGACCCGCAGTGGCTGGCGTCGCAGATGAACCTCCAGGCCTCGATCGTGCTCGCGGCGCTGGTCTCGCTGGCCGCGCAAGGGCTGGTGGAGGCCTGCACGGCCGGGGCCTGGGCGGCAGTGCCGCCCGACGTGGCGGTGGAGGAGCTGCTGCTGCGGCGCGAGGTCGAACTGCGGCGCGCCCGGGGCCGGATGGGCGAGCTGATGCGCACCTACCGGCAGGGCCGGGACGGCACCGGGTCCGACGCGCCGGTCGAGGTGATCTGCGGGCGCAGATCGGTCGCCGAGCTGTGGCGCACCCTCCAGTTCGGGGTGCGCGAGCGGCTGCGGGTCCTGGACCGGCCCCCGTACATCCGGCGCAGCGATCCGCAGACCGAACTGTCCCTGCTGGCACGGGGGGTGACGACCAGGGTGGTCTACCACAGCCGGGTGCTGCGCGATCCGGAGCGCCTGGCGGAGATCCACTCCTTCGCCACGGCCGGGGAGCAGGCCCGGGTGCACACCGAACTGCCGCTGAAGCTGGCGCTGTTGGACGACCGCTGGGCGCTGCTGCCGGTCAGCGCGGGCACCGAGCTGCAGAGCGTGCTGCTGATCCGGCCCTCCACCCTGCTGGACGCGCTCGCCGGACTGTTCGAGCTGTACTGGGCGCAGGCGATGCGGCTGCCCGCCCTGCCGGAGGAGAATCCGGAGGACCGGCACCGCCAACTGCTCCCGCTGCTCGCGGCGGGGCTCACCGACGAGTCGATCGCCCGCCAGCTGGGGGTGTCCACCCGGACGGTGCAGCGCTGGGTGCGGGAGCTGATGGACCGCTTCGGGGCCCGGACCCGGTTCCAGGCGGGCATCCAGGCCGCCCGGGCCGAGCTGCTGTGAGCCGACTGCGCCGCCCCCGGGCCGCGCGAGTGCGCAGGTCAAGGCCGGGCCGGGTGCGCGCGGCAGGCCCGGTGACCGGGAGAATGGTGCGGACAGTTCACCGGAAGTACAGAGAAAGCGAACCCCCACCATGGATCTCGGCGTGCGCTGGAAGCTGCACGGTGACGGGCGTACGCCCGCGCCGGGGGCGGTCGTCCGCCCCGACGAACGGCTCTCCTGGCCCCGCACGGCAGGGCTCGGCGCCCAGCACGTGGTGGCCATGTTCGGCGCGAGCTTCGTGGCGCCCGTGCTGATGGGGCTCAACCCCAACCTGGCGATCATGATGTCCGGCGTCTCGACGATCATCTTCCTGCTGGCCACCCGCGGCCGGGTGCCCAGCTACCTCGGCTGCTCGCTGTCCTTCGTGGGCGTGGCCGCGGTGATCCGGGCGCAGGGCGGCACCAGCGCGACCGTGACCGGTGCGGTGTTCGTGGTGGGCGCGGCGCTGTTCCTGGTGGGCCTCGCGGTCCAGCGGTTCGGGGCGCGGATCATCCACGCGGCGATGCCGCCGATCGTGACCGGCGCGGTCGTCATGCTGATCGGCTTCAACCTCGCCCCCGTCACCGCGTCGACCTACTGGCCGCAGGACCAGTGGACGGCGCTGCTGGTGATGCTGTTCACCGGTCTGGCCGTGGTGTGCCTGCGGGGCTTCTGGTCGCGCGTGGCGATCTTCCTCGGGCTGCTCTTCGGGTACGGGATCTCCTGGCTGTTCGACCGGGTCTTCGGCAAGATCCACTCGGTGGACGCGGGCGGCCACCTCACCGACCACTGGCGCCTTGACCTGTCGGGCGTCGGCAAGGCGGACTGGATCGGCCTGCCCGACTTCCACGGCCCCTCCTTCCAGTGGTCCGCGATCCTGGTCGCCCTGCCCGTGGTGATCGCGCTCGTCGCGGAGAACGCCGGGCACGTCAAGGCCGTGGGCGAGATGACCGGCCAGACGCTGGACGACAAGCTCGGCGTCGCGATCTCCGCCGACGGCGTCGGCTCCATGCTCTCCACCGCACTCGGCGGCCCGCCGAACACCACCTACTCCGAGAACATCGGCGTCATGGCCGCCACCCGGGTCTACTCCACCGCCGCCTACTGGGCCGCGGCCGGCTTCGCGCTGCTGTTCGGCGTCTGCCCGAAGTTCGGCGCCGTCGTGGCCGCGATCCCCGGCGGGGTGCTCGGCGGCATCACCGTCATCCTGTACGGCATGATCGGCCTGCTCGGCGCGCAGATCTGGATCAAGTCCAAGGTGGACCTGCGCAACCCGCTGAACCTGGTGCCGGCCGCCGCGGGCATCATCATCGGCATCGGCAACGTCACCCTGAAGTTCACCGACACCTTCAGCCTCAGCGGCATCGCGCTGGGCACCCTGGTCGTCATCACCGGCTACCACACGCTGCGGGCGCTGGCCCCCGCGCACCTCAAGACGCAGGAGCCGCTGCTGGACGAGGGCACCTCCTCCTACGACGAGGACTCCGAGGGCTCCGAGGGTGCTGAGGGGCCGCGCAACCCGTAACGGACGGGCCCGGGTTCGGGTTCAGGTCGACAGGACGGCCGGCGGAAGTGTCCGAAAAGGCTCTTCCGTCGGCCGTTCCGTCTGGCCGGACGGGCCGGGCGGTGGTCGAATCGCCGCGTACACCCGTCCCCCGCCCCGCGCCACTCATCCCCCCGGGAGAGGCATGTCCCTTCTGACCCAGCGCCGCAAGACCGCCGCCGCGGCCGCCGCCCTCGCCACGTTCGCGCTCACCTGCGGCGGCCAGGCCTCCGCCGCCGACGCGGGCAAGGTCCTGTGGACGCCGAGCACCAGCACCGGCCCGTCCTCGTTCAAGGCGGTCCAGTGCGCGGCCGGCAACTTCGGCGTCGTCAAGGACTCCGTCAAGGGCAGCGTGTGGCGGGCCTTCCAGGCCGCCGGCGAGGAGCGCTGCGAGACGCTCAGCCCGGACCTGAAGGAGGGCGACACCTTCTACCTCGGCTGGTCGTCCAAGGTGGACATCAAGGACACCAACAGCCGGTACGTCTTCCAGCTCAAGTGCTCGCCGAGCACCGGCACGGCCAACCACCCGATCGAGATCGACATCGTCAACGGGCGCGTCCGCCTCCAGGAGTGGGACACCGACCACGTCGCGCACTCCCTGTGGACCGCGCAGACGACCAACAACACGTGGCACTCGTACGCGCTGAAGATCCGCCTGGGCCGCACCGACGGCACCATCGACTTCTGGTTCGACGGCGTGAAGCAGACCTTCACCACCGGCTCGGACACCTTCAAGGGCACCACCTGGGACGGCGACCGCAACTACCTCAAGTGGGGCTCCTACCACCCCTCCACGGGGGATGCGACGAACACCTTCACCAGCCCGGTGATGGCCACCACGCTGGAGGCGGCCACCGCCGGCTCGTGACGGCGCGCAGGCCCGGACCGGTGAGCGGTCCGGGCCTGCGGTTTCAGACGTCGCCGAACTCGCCACTGCGGACGGCGACGACGAGTGCAGGCTCGGCCCTGACCGCTGGTCAAGCGGTCGAAGACGCCTGGGACTCCTGGGAGCATGGCGACGGCATCCCCCTTCTCCTTCAGGGCGCCCCGGTCCCGATCGGCTGATCAAGCCCGGCCCTTCTCCCCACCGGGACTCCCCCGCACAATCCTTCTTGAGGCACCCGCCATGCTCACAACCCGCCGCCCCGCACCTTCGTCGCCCGTCACCCCCGCCACCGTCTGAAAGCCGCACCACCCATGCACCTCACCAACCTCGCCAAGCACACCCTCTCCCGCGGCGCCACCCCCGCCGCCACCTACGCCCTCCTCGCCCGCCTCGGCCACCAACCCCGACCCGCCGCCCAAGCCGTCTGCCTCGCCCTCGCCATCCCCCACACCGAGACCACCCGCCGCCTCGACGACTGCCACGACGCCCTCCTCGCCAACCCCCGCCCCAACTCCGAAACCGACACCGGCGAACTCCTCGAAGCCCTCGGCATCTTCGACATCCCCGCCACCCTCACCCCCACCCAACGCGCCGTCATCGACCACCTCCTCACCGCCGTCAACGCCCACGGCGACATCCGACCCGGCCACCACCACGGCCTCAACCGCTGGTTCACCACCGGCAACCTCACCACCGCCTACCTCTCCCTCACCACCACCCCACCCCTCCCCCGCACCGGCGACCCCACCGCCTACTGGACCACCCTCACCACCGCCGGTGAACTCCTCACCACCACCAACCCCGACCCCCGCCTCAAGTGCGCCCTCACCCACTGCCGCACCCAAGCCACCCAAGCCACCCAAGCCACCCGCCCATGAGCACGGGAAGTCGACCCCACCGACTTCCTGCGCAGCACGATCACCGGTGGCACAGGGGTGGCGGCCGCCGGATAAATGCCGTGCGTGCCTGGCAGCCGGTGGCTACACTTGCGCGGACTTCGACCGTCCGTATACCGAGGAGACCAGACGTGGTGGTGGACGACGACATCTCCGGGTGAGTCCCGGACCCGGCAGGCCACCGACCGGTGCGTGGAAGCACCGTCGGCGTGGCCCCGTCGTCGCGCCCTCCTCCCATCCGTCTGCCCCCGGGCGCCGGCTGTCTGCTGCGCCGCGCCCTGCCCCCCTCCCGCAGCCCCTGAGCGGCGACCTCACCGTCGCCGAGGTGCTGGGCATCGCCGAGATCGTCCGGGCCATCGACGCCGTGGAGTCCGGGGACGTCGACGAGCGGCACTTCGCCGTCATCGGCGACGACTGGGACATCGAGGAACGCACCCGCGCCCAGCTGGAGCGCCTCGGCCTGGCCCACCTGGCGCTGGACCGGCGCCTGGGCACCCTCAGCGGCGGCCAGATCGTCTCCCTCGGCCTGGCCGCCCAACTGCTCAGGCGCCCCGACGTGCTGCTGCTCGACGAGCCCACCAACAACCTCGACGCCGACGCCCGCGGCCCAGCTGGAGAGCGCCCTGAACTCCTACCGGGGGGCCTTCGTGGTGGTCAGCCACGACGAGCGGTTCCTGCACGGGATCGGCGTGCAGCGGTGGCTGCGGCTGGCCGACGGCGGGCTGGCGGAGGGCGCGCCCGCGTAGCGGACGCGGGGTGCGCACCGGGCCGCGCCGTTCGGCGGGCGCGGGCCGGTGCGCCCGCCGGCGGCACGGCCGGATGTGGCGCCGGTCACACGATCGGGGCCCTCGGGGGCCTCCGGGTGAGAAGGGTCACGCCCGGCGGGCGGGCGGGCGCCCGGGCGGCGACAGGGCCCGGCAGGACTGGGCGGGCGGGGTCGCGACACGGTCCGAGGTCCTGTCCGCTTCGGGACCTTGGTCGCGACTCCGGCCGACCTTCGGCCCGGTGGCGGCCCCCTCGCACCCGGGCAACCGTGGACGGTCGCCCGGTGTGAGCGGGTGATGGCGCCGTCCGCCGGACGGCGTCTTTCCTTGCCGTCTACCCGGCGCACGGTGAGCGGGCCATCCGCCGCCGTACGCTCCGGAGGACCCCCAGCACATGTCCCAGACCATCGACAACGCCCCGTATACCGCCTTCCACCGGAGACTGGCCCTCGCCTGTTCCGGTGGGCCGCTGCTCGACGGCTACATCCTGAGCATCGTCGGCGTCGCCCTGATCGGGATGCGACCCGAGCTCGGCCTGTCCACCGCGGAGGTCAGCCTGATCGGCGCCGCCGCGCTGGTGGGCATGTTCGTCGGCGGCGCGCTCTTCGGCGTGCTGACCGACCGGATCGGCCGGGAGGTGATGTACACCGCCGACCTGCTCGTGATGGTCGCCTGCTCGGTGCTCTCCTTCTGGGTCGACACGGTGTGGGCGATCGCCGTGCTGCGCTTCGTGCTCGGCATGGCCGTGGCCGCCGACTACCCCATCGCCACGTCCCTGCTCGCCGAGTGGCTGCCCGCCAAGCAGCGCGGGCGGCTGCTCGGTCAGCAGATCATCGCCTGGTACGCCGGCTCCGTGCTCGCCTACGTGGTGGGCTACGCGTTCCTGGAGCTGGCCGGGCCCGGCAGTTGGCGGTGGATGCTCGCGAGTTCCACGGTGCTGTGCGTGGTGTTCCTGGTGATCCGTCGCGGTACGCCGGAGTCCCCGCGCTGGCTGGCCGCCCACGGGCGGGTCGGCGACGCGGTGCGCGTGGTCGAGAAGCACCTCGGCGTACGGGTGGACGGCCGCGAGCTGATGCCCGACCCGGCCGAGCGCGGCCGCCCCGGCGGGCTGCGCCTGCTGATGACCCCGCCCTACCGGCGCCGCACCCTGTTCTGCGGCCTGTTCTTCCTCTGCCAGGTCGGCCCGCTGTTCGCGATGCTCACCTTCGGCCCGCAGATCCTCTCCTCCTTCGGCATGCCCGGCGGCACCGTGATGGAGACCCTGGGCACCGGGCTGATCAGCCTCGTCTTCCTGCTCGGCTGCTTCCCGGCGCTGCGCCTGATCGACACCCGCGGCCGGCGCCCCGTCATCATCTGGTCGTTCGCCCTGATGGCCGTCCCGCTGGCCCTGCTGGGCGTGTGGCCCACCGCCCCGGCGGCCATCGCCCTGACGGCGCTGTGCGCGTACGCCTTCCTGTGCGGCGGGCCCAACGTCCTCGACTGGACCTACCCCAACGAGCTCTTCCCCACCGAGATCCGGGCGACGGCGGTGGGCGTGGCGACCTCGGTGAGCCGGATCGGCGCGGCCGTCGGCACCTACCTGCTGCCGCTGTCGCTGTCCGGGCTGGGCACCGGCCCGACCATGCTCATCGCGGCCGGCACCACCGTGGTCGGCCTGCTGGTGTGCATGCTGTGGGCCGAGGAGACCCGGGGCACCGCCCTGGGCGCCGCCCCGGCCGCCGGCCGCAAGGCCGCCAGGCCGGCCGTCCCGGGGCAGCGCGTCCCGCAGACGGCGCGCTGAGGGCGCGCCGAGCTGCGCTGACGGCCACCGCGTGACGCACCGGCGGCGCTGCCCGGGACCTCCCGGGC
>NZ_JBHXML010000134.1:0-9641 GCF_042720345.1 Kitasatospora sp. NPDC058478
GGTTACATTCCGAACCCGGAAGCTAAGCCTTACAGCGCCGATGGTACTGCAGGGGGGACCCTGTGGGAGAGTAGGACGCCGCCGAACAATCATTCGAGAGAAGCCCCCGCCGGGTGAACCTGGCGGGGGCTTTTCTGTTGTAGGGTCAACGTGCATTGTCATCACACGGGACAGGAGGCCCCCGGGTGGAGGTCCAGGAGACGCGGGTCCAGACCGATCGCGTCCTCACCATCCCCAACCTGCTCAGCATGGGCCGGCTGGTCGGTGTTCCGCTTTTTCTCTGGCTGATTCTCTGGCCGGTTTTCGATGGCCCCAACAACGATGGTTGGGCGCTGCTGATCCTGATGCTGAGCGGTGTCAGCGACTACCTCGACGGGAAACTCGCGCGGCGGTGGGGGCAGGTCAGCCGGGTGGGGCAACTGCTCGATCCGCTGGCCGACCGGCTCTATGTGCTGTCCACGCTGGTCGGTTTGACCTGGCGTGAGATTCTTCCGTGGTGGGTGACGGCGATTCTGCTGGCCCGGGAAGTGTTTATCGGCGCGCTGCTGCCCATTTTGAACCGGCACGGTTACGGGCCGCTCCAGGTGAGTTTTCTGGGGAAGGCCGCGACCTTCAATCTGATGTACGCGTTTCCGCTTCTCCTGCTCGGCAGCGTGGACAGCTGGATCGCGCGGCCGGCCGAGGTGGTGAGCTGGGCCTTCATCTGGTGGGGGACCACGTTGTACTGGTGGGCCGGTATTCTTTACGCGGTTCAGGCCAGGCGGATCACCCGAGCGGGCTCGACGGGCTCCGCGTCCGCAGTCTGAGACGTGATCTGAGAGAAGTCCCACGCCGCATCGGTGCGTCGGACGATACCTTCCGGGTAGGGATCCCTCTGGAACGGTTTGATGGACCTGTAGGTCCACCACCGCAAAGGAGGACGCACCCGTAATGAAAGCCGTTGTCATGGCAGGGGGCGAAGGAACCCGACTCCGCCCGATGACCTCAAGCATGCCGAAGCCGCTGCTTCCGGTGGCCAATAGGCCGATCATGGAGCACGTGCTTCGGCTGCTGAAGCGGCACGGCCTCTCCGACACCGTCGTCACCGTCCAGTTCCTGGCCTCACTGGTCAAGAACTACTTCGGTGACGGCGAGGACCTGGGCATGCATCTGACCTATGCCCACGAGGAGACGCCGCTAGGCACCGCGGGGAGTGTCAAGAACGCCGAGGACGCGTTGAAGGACGACTCCTTTCTGGTGATCTCCGGTGACGCACTGACCGACTTCGACCTCTCGGAATTGATCGACTTTCACCGCAGCAAGAACGCACTGGTCACCGTCTGTCTCACCAGGGTGCCGAATCCCCTCGAGTTCGGTATCACGATCACGGACGACGACGGACGGGTCGAGCGCTTCCTGGAGAAGCCGACCTGGGGGCAGGTCTTCTCGGACACTGTGAACACCGGTATCTACGTGATGGAACCAGAGGTCTTCGACTACGTCGCAGCAGGTGAGTCCGTCGACTGGTCGAGTGACGTCTTCCCGCAATTGTTGAAGGAGGGCAAGCGGGTCTACGGCTACGTCGCCGAGGGCTACTGGGAGGACGTGGGCACCCACGAGAGCTACGGCAAGGCCCAGGCGGACGTCCTGGAGGGCAAGGTCGACGTCGAGCTCGACGGGTTCGAGATCTCGCCGGGCGTCTGGGTGGCCGAGGGTGCGGAGGTGGACCCGGAGGCGGTGCTGCGCGGGCCGCTGTACATCGGGGACTACGCCAAGGTCGAGGCCGGTGTCGAGATCCGCGAGCACACCGTGCTCGGCAGCAACGTGGTGGTCAAGCGCGGGGCCTTCCTCCACAAGGCGGTCGTGCACGACAACGTCTACATCGGGCCGCAGAGCAATCTGCGCGGCTGCGTGGTCGGCAAGAACACCGACGTGATGCGGGCCGCCCGGATCGAGGACGGCGCGGTGATCGGGGACGAGTGCCTGATCGGCGAGGAGTCGATCATCGGTGCGAACGTCCGGGTCTATCCGTTCAAGACCATCGAGGCCGGCGCCGTCGTCAACACGTCGGTGATCTGGGAGTCCCGCGGCCAGGAGCACCTGTTCGGTGTCCGTGGCGTGTCGGGGATCCTGAACGTCGAGATCACCCCGGAACTGGCCGTGCGGTTGGCCGGCGCGTACGCCACGACCTTGAAGAAGGGGGCGACCGTCACCATTGCGCGTGACCACTCGCGTGGTGCGCGTGCGCTCAAACGGGCGATGATTTCGGCGCTCCAGACGTCGGCCATAGACGTTCGCGACCTGGAGAACGTGCCGATGCCGGTGGCCCGGCAGCACACCGCGCGGGGGAGTGCGGGCGGGATCTTCCTGCGGACCACGCCGGGGGTGCCCGACTCGCTGGACATCCTCTTCTTCGACGAGCGCGGGGCCGACCTCTCGCAGGCCGGCCAGCGCAAGCTGGATCGCGTGTACGCGCGCCAGGAGTACCGGCGGGCCTTCCCCGGTGAGATCGGGGACCTGACCTTCCCGTCCAGCGTCTTCGACTCCTACGCGGGCAACCTGTTGCGGGCCGTCGACACCACCGGGGTCCGGGAGGCCGGACTGAAGGTGGTCGTGGACACCGCGCACGGCAGCGCCGGCCTGGTTCTGCCGAGCATCCTCGGGCGGCTCGGAGTGGAGGCGCTCACCGTCTCCAGCGGGCTGGACGAGGCGCGGCCGACGGAGGACGCGGAGGAGCGGCGGGCGGGGCTGGCCAGGCTCGGCGAGCTGGTGGCCTCTTCCCGGGCGGCCTTCGGCGTCCGCTTCGACCCGGTCGGCGAGCGGGTCGCGTTCGTCGACGAACTGGGCCGGGTGATCGACGACGACCGGGCACTGCTGGTGCTGCTGGACCTGGTCGCGGCCGAGCGGCGCAGTGGGCAGGTGGCGCTGCCGGTGACCACGACCCGGATCGCCGAGCAGGTCGCCGCGTACCACGGCACCCAGGTCATCTGGACCACGACGACGCCGGACGACCTGGCGAAGGCGGCCGCCACCGAGGGCACGGTGTTCGGCGGGGACGGGCGCGGCGGGTTTGTGGTGCCGGAGTTCAGCGGAGTGCTGGACGGGGCCGCGGCCTTCGTGCGGTTGGTCGGCCTGGTGGCGCGGACCCAGCTCACGCTGAGCCAGATCGACGCGCGGATCCCGCAGGCGCACATCCGTCGCCGGGACCTGGCGACGCCGTGGGCGGCCAAGGGCATGGTGATGCGCTCGGTGGTCGAGGCGGCTGGCAGTCGGAGGCTGGACACCACCGACGGCGTCCGGGTCGTCGAGGCGGACGGGCGCTGGACGCTGGTGCTGCCGGACCCGGCCGAGGCGACCACCCACCTGTGGGCGGAGGGCCCGGACGACGAGGCGACCGAGGCGCTGCTGGACGAGTGGGCGGCGGTGGTCGACGGGGCCGGGCGGTGACGACACCGGCCTGATCGTCCGACGGTCCTGACGGTCGGGGCGCGCGGCATGGTCCGCGCGCCCTGCTGTCCGTTTTCACACTGTTCGCAATGATCCGTCACTTTGTGTCGTGTGTGCAGCTCAGGGGGTGTGCGTGGGCCCCTTCGCCGACGTGGGACGATGGTCCGCATGCCAGCGACGCCGACGCCGAGTGCCCCGAACGGACGGTACAACCGTCCGGACGCCTCGATGTCCCTGCTGACCAACGTCATGGACCACAGCCTCGACGAGGGCTACGCCGAGGCGGCCGCGGCGCGGGGCGGAGACCACGACAGCCGGATACCCAGGACGGTCCGAGGCCTGCTCACGCTGGGCGCCGGGCTGGCGTTGGTCGGGGTCGTGGTGACGGTCGGCGCGGTGAACGCGCACAAGGCGGAGCCGACGCTGGCCAAGGAGCGGGACGCGCTGATCCACCGGATCAACGACACCAACGGCTCGGCCGACCACCTCCAGCAGCAGGTGCAGGACCTGCGGCGCAAGGTCGAGAGCACGCAGCAGCAGGCGCTCGCCACGGGCGACGGCGACGAGGGCGGTCTGACCGGCGCGGTGGGCCTGGGCGAGGTCGCGGGGCCGGGCGTCAAGCTGGTCCTGGAGGACGCGGCGGGGACCGGTGGCGGGGGGAACGTCGACCCGCGGGCCGGGCAGGGCTTCTCCAACAGCGGCCGGCTGCGGGACCGCGACCTCCAGCTGGTGGTGAACGGCCTGTGGGGATCCGGCGCGGAAGCCGTGGCGATCAACGGCCAGCGGCTCACCGCGCTCTCGGCGATCCGGGCCGCGGGCGAGGCGGTGCTGGTGGACAACCGGCCGCTCGTGCCGCCGTACAACATCCAGGCGATCGGGGACGGGCCGAAGCTGCTCACCGCCTTCGAGAACGACATGGCCGGGCAGTACCTGCGGCTGCTCCAGGAGAAGTACGGCATCAAGTCGACCATGTCCGCGCAGAAGAGCCTGACGCTGCCGGCCGCGGTGGGTGTGACGCTGCGGACCGCCCAGCCGGTCACGTCCGAGCCCTCGCCCCCGGCGTCCTCGTCGGCGGCTTCGGTCACCCCGACGCCGTCACCCACCGCCGGAACCTCCGGGAGCCCGAGCGCGTCCGTTTCACCGTCTGCGGGCACCGGGCGGCGTACGCCGAGCGGGTCCGCGAAGACCACGACAGCCCACTCGTCCACGACGGCCCCGACCGGGTCGTCGTCCGCAGGGACAGGAGCAGCTAGACCGTGATTGCCGTACTGGGTCTCGTGATCGGGGTGGTCGTCGGACTCTTCGTCCAGCCCGAGGTGCCGGACGCCGTCGTGCCGTACCTGCCGATCGCGGTGGTGGCGGCGCTGGACGCCGTGTTCGGCGGCGTCCGGGCGATGCTGGACGGGATCTTCAACGACAAGGTGTTCATCGTCTCGTTCCTGTCGAACGTGGTGGTCGCGGCACTGATCGTCTTCCTCGGTGACCAGCTGGGCGTCGGCTCGCAGCTGTCCACGGGTGTGGTCGTCGTCCTCGGCATCCGCATCTTCTCCAACGCGGCCGCGATTCGGCGCCATGTCTTCCGCGCCTGAGCCGGGCCGCGGGGCGGCGGAGGAGCACGCGGACGGCGGCGGGAAGGCGTTGGAGCGGGCTGCCGAGGCGCCAGGGCCGGAGTCGGCGGCCGAGGCGGGCCCGGTCGAGCCGGTGGTCGGGGCCGGAGAGGTCCAGCACGCCGACCAGGCCGACCAGACCGAGGAGCCGGAGAGGGCCGAGGGGCCCGTAGCGGCGGTGGAGGAGCCCGAGGAGCGGGCTGCGGCGAAGTCTGACGCTAAGCCTGAGCTTGATGCGGAGGCGGCGCCCGCGCCCGTGGTGCGGCTCGCGAAGGCCGCGGCGCCTGAGCCCGGGCCTGTGTCTGAACTCGGGCCTGCGTCTGAGTCCGAGCCTGCGTCCGAGCCCGTGGCGGAGCCGGCAGCGGTGGACCGCAGTGCGGGGCGGCGGCGCCTCAAGGCGGCCCTGTGGCCGCCGCGGATGTCGCGCGGGCAGCTGGTGGTGGCGCTGCTGCTGTTCTCGCTCGGCCTGGGGCTGGCGATCCAGGTGCGGTCGACCAACGACCACCACAGCCAGCTCCGCGGGGCCCGCCAGGAGGACCTGGTGCGCATCCTCGACGAACTGGACAGCCGCCAGCAGCGTCTTCAGCAGGAGAAGGCGGAGTTGGAGCAGTCCCTGGCCAAGTTGGAGAACAGTTCCAACCAGGCCAAGGAGGCCCAGGAACAAACCAGGAAGAAGGCGACGGAGCTCGGCGTGCTCGCCGGTACCGTCAAAGCCACTGGTCCGGGCATCGTACTCACGGTCGATGATCCCCAAGGGCAGGTGAAGGCAGATATGCTGCTGGACACCCTGCAAGAACTTCGAGCGGCGGGGGCGGAGGCGATTCAGATCAACGATGTGCGCGTGGTGGTCAACACCTACTTCACCGACGTGTCGGGCGGCGGGGTGCAGATCGACGGGAAGAAGGTCTCGCAGCCCTATCGGTTCACCGTCGTGGGGAACCCGCAGGATCTGACACCCGCGCTGAACATCCCGGGGGGTGTCGTCCGTACTCTGGAGAGTCACCAGGCTCGGGCGACGATCACCCAGCAGCAGAAGGTGGTCGTCGACGCCCTCGTGGATCTGAAGACGCCGCAGTACGCCAAGCCGGCTTCGAAGTGACGGGGCGCCCGACGAACAGCCCGTCACCCGCGGGCGGCACCCGGTGCGGGGCGCCGCCGTCGCGTGGGCGAGACTGGGTCGTACCAGCACGCACCGGAGCACCAATCGCAGTACCGACCGTCGGAGTACCACTCCAGCAGGCCCGGTCCGCAACCGGGCCCGCAGCCTGTCCGAGGTTCTCACCCTGCCCCGCGGGCGGGTCTGTCACACGCAAGGGGATTCGCCCGTGAGTTTCTTCTCGAAGTTGTTCGGTCGTAACAAGGGCCGTGGCGCGGCCTCCGTCGAGGCGCCCACCGCGCGGCACCGCCGGCCCGAGGACGAGGCCGCCGTGCCGGGCATGCGCCCCGCCCCCGAGGGGGCGGCGTACGCCGAGCAGCAGCTGTTCCGGGACGGCGCGGCCGCCCAGTACGCCGGGAATCCGGTGGGCTACGGCGCGTCGGTTGACCCTTCCGGCGACCCGCGCATAGGTTTCCAGTCAGGACCCTCAAGCTCTGGTGGAGGGTTTGCCCCGGACCCGTACGCCGGGCACAACCCGTCGGGTGTGCCGCGCCAGGAGGCTGTGAACATGGCTGGCCCCACTCCGTGCCCCAGGTGCGGCAACCAGAACCCGGCCGCGGCCCGGTTCTGCTCCAACTGCGGTACGGCCCTGCGCGGTGGCCTGCTTCCGGAGGGGGCGGCGGAGACCACGTCGACCATCTCCATCTCCGGCCTGGAGTCGTACGACCCCAACACCACGACCGGCACCGGCGCCACGCCGGCCCTGTCGGCCGAGGTGCTGTCGGCGATCGACGCGCTGCCGCCGGGCTCGGCCCTGCTGATCGTCCAGCGCGGTCCGAACTCGGGCAGCCGCTTCCTGCTGGACTCGGACGTCACCACGGCCGGCCGTCACCCGCAGGGCGACATCTTCCTGGACGACGTCACGGTCTCGCGGCGCCACGTGGAGTTCCGCCGGACGCGGGCCGGGTTCAGCGTCGCGGACGTCGGCAGCCTCAACGGCACCTACGTCAACCGGGAGCGGATCGACGAGGTGTCGCTGAACAACGGTGACGAGGTGCAGATCGGGAAGTACCGGCTGGTGTTCTTCGCCGGCCACAACCGGGGGTACTGAACCCAACGTCGGTAGGAGCCCGAGTGAGTACGAATACCCCTTCATCTTCTCTCGGGGCGGCCACCCCCGCATCGTCCGGTCCGCAGGCGGACCGCGGCGGGCGCGGGGTGGTCGCGGGCCCCAGGCAGCCGATCCGCCCGGACCGGCCGGGTGGGCGGCGGCGCGGCGGTGACGAGCTGCTGAGCATCGGCGCGGTGTTGACCTTCCTGCGCGACGACTTCCCCGAGGTCACCATCTCCAAGATCAGGTTCCTGGAGGCGGAGGGCCTGGTCGAGCCGCAGCGCACGCCCTCGGGGTACCGCAAGTTCAGTCCGGCCGACGTCGAGCGGCTGGCCTACGTCCTGCGGATGCAGCGCGACCACTACCTGCCGCTGCGGGTGATCCGCGAGCACCTGGACGCCATCGAGCGCGGTGAGGCACCGCCCGCGCTGCCGTCCGCCGACACCCGGCCCGGACCCGTGGAGGAGGCGGACCGGGAGCTGGGGGCTTCGGCCGACGTCCCGTCCGGAGTCCGGCTGGGGCGTGCCGAACTGCTGGCGGCCGCCGAGTCCGGGGAGCGCGAGCTCTCCGAGTGGGAGTCCTACGGTCTGGTCGCGCCGGGCCCGGACGGCGGGTACGACGGCGAGGCGCTGCAGGTGGCCCGGCTGGTCGCGGAACTCGGCCGGTACGGGCTGGAACCGCGGCACCTGCGGGCCATGAAGGCCGCGGCGGACCGGGAGATCGCGCTGGTGGAACAGGTGGTGGCGCCGCTGCGCCGGCACCGGAACCCGCAGACCAGGGCCCATGCCGAGGCCACTGCGCGGGAGCTGGCGACACTGTCCGTGCGGCTGCACGCGGCGATGGTCCAGGCCGGTCTGCGCGGCCGCGGATAGCGTCCCCGCGGGGTTCCTGCGGCTGTCCGCCCAGGGCCCCGGCTGACCGCGGTGCACCGCGCTGACCAGGGGCGTCGGCCCTGCGCTTTCATATCCGGGGCCTGAGCCATAGGGTTGCCTGTGTGAATGAGCTCGACGTCGTGGGTGTCCGAGTGGAGATGCCTTCCAACCAGCCGATCGTGCTGCTGCGGGAGGTCGGGGGCGATCGGTACCTGCCGATCTGGATCGGTCCCGGCGAGGCGACCGCGATCGCCTTCGCCCAGCAGGGCATGACGCCGGTCCGCCCGCTGACGCACGACCTGTTCAAGGACGTCCTGGAGGCGCTCGGGCAGCAGCTCACCGAGGTCCGGATCACCGACCTGCGGGAGGGCGTCTTCTACGCCGAGCTGGTCTTCACCGGCGGGGTCGAGGTGAGCGCCCGGCCGTCCGACGCGATAGCGCTGGCCCTGCGCACCGGCACTCCGATCTACGGGAGCGAGGAGGTGCTCGCCGAGGCGGGCATCGCGATCCCGGACGAGCAGGAGGACGAGGTCGAGAAGTTCCGCGAATTCCTCGACCAGGTGTCGCCCGAGGACTTCGGGGGCAGCGGTCCGCAGTAGCGCGGACCGGATTTCTCTACAGGTCAGGCCGTTGTTTGGCTTGCCGTTTTGCCAAAAACCGTCGACCTACCCACACTAGGGGCACGAAAAACCACTCTCCTGAGTGATGTGGTTTGGCTGGCCCGGCGTGGCGATCGTTGACGGGTCATAGGGGACTGCCTACCGTCAGGAGTGGCTGTCCGGGTGACCGATGCCCGCAGTTCGGGTTGCCCGCAGCACCAGTGGACGGAGGCAGGCATGAGCAGCACCGGCGATGGCACGGCCGTGGGAGGCCTGTGTGCCGTGCACCTGCCGCGCACCGCTCGCACCGTGACGGACCTGCCCCGGGTGGGCAGGTTCCCGGCCGTGCAGCCGGGTCAGCCCGCCATCGAGCGGCTGGCCCCGACGTCCGAACTGATCGGCTACCGCGGTCCGACGGCCTGCGCGGCGGCCGGCATCACGTACCGCCAGCTGGACTACTGGGCCCGGACCGGACTGCTGGAGCCCAGCGTCCGTTCGGCGTACCCGGCCACCAGCCAGCGGCTCTACAGCTTCCGCGACATCCTGCTGCTGAAGATCGTGAAGCGGCTGCTCGACGCGGGCGTCTCGCTGCAGAACATCCGGGTGGCGGTCGCCCATCTGCAGGCGGCCGAGCAGGGCGACCTGGCCGGGATGACGCTGATGTGCGACGGCGCCACGGTGTACGAGTGCACCACGCCGCAGCAGGTGGTGGACCTGCTGAAGGGCGGTCAGGGGGTGTTCGGCATCGCGGTGGGAGTGGTCTGGCGGGAGCTGGAGCTCACGCTCGGGCGGCTGCACGCGGAGCGCACCGACACCGGCGAGACGCTGGTCGGCCATGACCCGTCCGACGAGCTGGCCCAGCGGCGCAACCGGGCGGTCTGACCGCAGAACTGACGAGGCCGCGGGCCCGGACGGGGAACCGTCCGGGCC
>NZ_JBHXML010000135.1:0-9551 GCF_042720345.1 Kitasatospora sp. NPDC058478
CCCCTCAAACGCGCCCAACACCACAACTGGCCACCACCACAACCGGCAACAGTCACCGTCACCCAGCACGACACAACCTAAAGTCACTGGCATTGCGGCTAGACGGGGGCTGGGTACTCCTCGACTCACCGTTGTGACGGCGCGTAGCGTGGCAGACCATGAGATCGTTGATCCGCCGCGCGTGGTTCCTCCCGTTGACCGGTGTCCTGGCGGCACTGCTGGCGCTGGTTCTCAGCACGGTCGCGGCACTGTCGCAATGGCGGACGGCGAGCCGCATCGACGCCGCACCGCTACGGGTGGACGCGACCATCACCGCTGCTGTGGCCATGAAGGGCGGAACGAGGTACACGCTCACCTACCGGGTTGCCGACCGCGACTACAGCACCGACTCCCTCACGCTGCACGGCGTCAGGTCGTCGGGCATCGGTGCGACGGTCCCGCTGGAGGTCGCAGCCGACGACCCCGAGGCCTCACGCGTCACCGGCAGCCATTACCCCGACGACGCCCTCCAGCCCACGATGATCCTCGTGGCCACCGCCGCCGTTGCCGGCCTCGCCATCTCCCTGCGCTTCCTCCACACGGCCACCAGACGCAACCGCCCGAGCCCCTGAACCAACCCTGTTCTGGCTGTTCCGCGGTTGCTGCGTGGCCTGTCCCGGCTGTCTTTGTCCCTTGGGGCGGGGGGCTTGCTGGTCTGGTCTGCCATCGGTGACGGCCCTGGCTGCCGTGGGCCGGCCCGGTGGGGACGAGGGACAGTCGTGCGCGGGTGGATGGCCTCATGATCACCTGTCCCCGGGGCCGCCGGTACCGGTGGGCATCACGCCCCGTCAGCGCCGCCGGACCGGAAATTCTTCGGCGTGCTCTCATCCGGGTGACCCTTGGAAGCTATCCACTACAGGAGGATTTCCCGTTTCGCGCCATCGGGGCTGCCCGGTGCCGCGTGGCCTGCCCGGCTGCGCCCCGTCCGACCGGGCCTTGTTCCCGCAGCCCATCCATGGTTCCCGGCCGTGCCCCATGCCCTGTTCTGCTGCGCCTCGGCGGTGATGTCGTCTCAGTCGCTGCTCTCTTTGGCGTCGGTGTCGCTTGTGGTCTGTTGCCCGGGTCCTGTTGTCGGCTGCCCGCCGCTGCCTCGCTTCGCCGTCTGTCGTCGGGGTCGCGTCCTCGCCGCCTCGTTTCCTCGCGGGCCGGGTTGATGGTCCGTTGTCGGGTTGTCGGTCCGTCTGGCGGCTGGTCTGGCTGGTGTGGTCAGGGGTTCGGGGGAGTGTGTTCCGGGTCCCGTCGGGGTGGGAGGCTGGGGCGGCCTTGGGGTGCGGTGTCGGTGAGGTGGCGGTGGGCGGTGTGGAGGTGTTCGGCGGCCTGGCGAAGGTGGTGGCAGGCCATGGCGGGAGAGGCCGCGTTGTAGGGGCGGAGCCAGCGTTCGGCGGCGTGGACGCGGGCGAGTGCGGCGGTCAGGGCGTGGTGGGCCGGCCGCATCGAGGGGATGTCGGCGACTTCGTGCACGGTCCGGGCGAGGAGGACGGCGAGGTCTTCGGTGTCGGGCCATGCTCCGTCGGTGAAGTCGTGGCCCCACAAGGAGAGTCGGGCGGCGCATATCCCGACCCAGGTCTCCAGCCGGTCTTCCCAGGAGGGGGGCCTGGCGGGCGGGGACGGGGGCGGGTTCGGGATGATCGGCACCCGAACATGATCCGCCCACGGGCCACGGTCGCGTGGCCGTTTCACGGAAACCTGTTGACGACCTGTTGCACAACCCGGCCCGGCGGCTGCCCGCCCGGGCTGTGGGACGGTCGGGGACTGTTTCCCGGGTGTAGGGGGGCAGGGACGGCCAGGGGGTGCTTCCCGGCGGCCGCCCGTCCGGGCCACAGAACGGTCGGTGTCAGGTGTTCTGTCCCGTGAGGTCGTGGATGCGGCTTACGGGTGGCGCAGTGCCTCTGCGCAGGTGCACCCGTCCTGAATCCGCACGGGGTTCTCCGGCACTCGCCGTGAACTGCCAGGACACGCAAGGGCATCCGGGGAGCCGCTGCGTAGGATTTCCTGTCGGCTCGACCGCCCCTGCGGACGCGCCGCACCCGTGCCGCACCGCAATGCACTGCAACCGCGTCGAGGGATCGGCTAGGGACAGTGCGACGACGAGGCCTGGAACCAGGCCGTAGCGGAGACGCTGTATGGAGACGCTGTGACTTCCGGGAGTCCGCAACAACACCGCCTGACGCAGGTACCCGAGTCCCTTCGGGCCTTCGGCCGCTGGCAGCACGAGGGCGAGGCGGGCCGCCGGTGGCTGACGGCCCTGCCGGACACCGTCGCCCATTGGTGCGAGCGCTGGGACCTGACGGCCGACGGGCCGCCCATGCACGGCTACAACAGCCTCGTCGTGCCGGTCCGCCGGGGCACCGAGCCGCTGGCACTGAAAGTCACATGGCCCGACCGGCAGATGCAGGAACAGGTACTCGCGCTGCGCCTGTGGGACGGCCACGGCGCGGTCCGCCTGCTCGACGCCGACACCACGGCGGGCGTCATGCTGCTGCAACGCCTCGACCACACCCGCCCGCTCCGGGACGTACCACTGACACAGGCGGTCCCCGTGATCGGGACACTGCTACGGCGGCTGGCCATCGAGCCACCCCACGGCCTGCGCACGACCGCAGACATCGCCGCGGGCCACCGGCGGGAACTCCCCGCCCAGTGGGAAGAACTCGGCCGCCCGATGCCCCGACACGTACTCGACCGCGCACTGGACCTGGCCGAGGAACTGTCCCACGACGACTACACCGTCCTGGTCAACAACGACCTCCACTACGACCAGGTTCTGCGCACCCCGGACGGGCACTGGTCCGTCGTCGACCCGCTGATCGTGCGCGGCGTCCTCGAATACCAGGTCGCACCCCTGCTGTGGAGCCGGTTCGACGAACTCGGCCCCTCCCGCGTCCAATGGGGCATCGACGCCCTGGCCGACGCCGCGGACCTCGACCCCGACCGCGCCCGCAAATGGGCACTACTGCGAGCCGCCGAGTACTGGATATGGGGCCTGCGCGCCGGCTTCACCGAGGACCCGGCGCGCTGCGCCCACCTCGTGGAAGCACTCACCTGACCCCCACCCCGCCCCCTGCCCCTTGCCCCGTCGCGCGGAACGGTAACGGTCGGCGTCAGCCGAGACCGGGCGCCGTGAACCGGGCGCCGTGGACCGGCAGGCCTGTCGGACGGGCCCGCGGGAATCCGGGTGCGGTGGTTTGCGGGGGCGGATCGGGGTGAGAAGAGGACCGGTGGTCGGGAACGCGGTCAGGGCGGTGGACATCCCCCTCTTCACCGTCCGGACCCGTGCCACCGGGGTTCAGAGCCCGGCCGCCGTGGCGGTCACACACCGGTGGCCAGGCGCACCATGGCCGGTGTCAGGTCCGCCGGCCGCCCCAGCGTCAGTCGAGTCCGAGTCCGAGTCCGAGTCCGAGTCCGAGTCCGAGTCCGAGTCCGAGTCCGAGTCCGAGTCCGAGTCCGAGTCCGAGTCCGAGTCCGAGCGCGGCGCCGTGGGGGTGCGTGGGCCGGCGACGGCACCTCCGCCCTGGCCGACAGGCGGGCAGGCAGGACGCTCAGCCGCTCGCCGACGGTCCGAAGCCGGTCAGCGGTGGCGACCGTAATCGGCGGTTCACTTCGGGCGCCACCGGCCGGGAGTTGAACTCAGGCCAGACCGGGTTCGGGACGGGGCCTGTGGCGTACTGCCGAGTGGTGTCACCCGCTCCCGGTCGAGGACGCGAGACCGAACCTGCTCAGCCGAAACCGACCTCGGTGAAGCAGCAGCCTCCGCGCTCGGTTGCGGACAGGGCCTGGACCGACGTGAGGCACCGGGTATCGCGGAAGTACTGACAAAAGCCCGACGCGCGGAACCTCAGGTCGAACGAGTGGCCTTCGACGTGCCATTGCGGCCAGTCCTGCCTGCCGTCGTCCGGCGCCAGCCGGTGCACCGAGTCGATCTCCAGCTCCGGATGCATGCCCTTGAAACCGAGGTCGCCCTCAAGGTCCCAGACCTCTTCGAAGACGAGCGTCGCGGGGGCGATCCAGAAGGAGAAGTTCTTTGCCGGCCGGACCGGGTGGACCCAGCGGACGATGTAGTCGAGGTCGAGCAGAAGCCGGGGCAGGACGTCTTGCGTCTGCTGCACGTACAGGCCGTGGACGGTGGCGTCGTGCCAGCCCATCTCCTCGAAGTCGGTATCGCTCCAGACGCTCTTCGAGAGGCCCGATTCCTGATGGCTGCCGCTGTTCACACCTGTATCCAAGCAGGCCGCGCGCCAGTGCGTCGACGGCGGCCACCAGGTCGGCGCCGCCCCGCGCCGCCCCGCGCCGCCGCGGTCCCGCCGCCGCCCGCGCCACGGAGGTGCCGGGGGTGGTGCCAGCCCGGACGACGGCGTGGACGCGGTCGCCCTCTGGGTTTCGGTAGAGCTGCGCGCGCAGCCACCAGTGGCGCAGGGTGCCGCCGATCACGCAGTCGTCGGCCTCGCTCATCTCCCGGTATACCTCCATCCGCCGCGCAGGCGGCGGGCACCAGAAGCCGGCTGTCCCGGTCGACGAGGCGTGGGGTCTGACCGGCAGGCCACGGGAGTGAGTGGAGAGGTGCGCACCGCTGCCCTGGCCCTGGCCAAGTACGGTCAGTCGCCCCTGCATTCAAGCCCCGTCCACCACCGTGAGAGGCTTTGTTTCATGTGCTGCACTCTGATTCAGCGCCCTCACGCGCTCGTCTCGTTGTCCGCCTTTCGACAAAAGGTGCGTTTGCCGTGATCGCGGTGGCGTCGTGAGCGAGACAGCGCGAGTCGTTCTGGCTTTCGACGGGAGTCAGACCATCTTCACCGGTGCCCTATTCCTCGCAATCCCGGTGGCGATGCTCGGAGGCCTTGTATCGTTCCTTTCTCCTTGCGTCCTCCCTCTCGTCCCAGGCTACTTGTCCTATGTCACTGGATTCTCTGCTGCGGACCTTGCCGACGCCGAGGGTAGAAAACGCGGCCGAGTTCTGCTCGGCGCCACCCTCTTCGTTGCAGGATTCACGATCGTATTCGTATCCGCAGGAGCATTATTTGGATCGTTCGGATATTTCCTCCAGCAGCATCAGCGTATTATTCAACAAGTATCCGGAGCGTTTGCAATCCTCATGGGATTGACGTTTGCCGGCTTGCTGCCGAAATTTGCTCAGCGCGAGTTCAGATTGCACCGACGGCCGATTGTCGGTCTGATCGGAGCCCCCGTGCTCGGCGTGGTCTTCGGCGTGGGATGGACACCATGCCTGGGACCGACACTCAGCGCAGTACAGGTGCTCGCCATGGAACAGGCGAGCGCCGGACGGGGAGCCCTGCTCAGCGCCGCCTACTGCGTAGGCCTGGGCCTTCCCTTTCTGGTGACGGCAGTCGCCTTCCGTGGCGCACTCGGAGCATTCGGCTGGGTGAAACGGCATTACCTCCTGGTCATGAGGCTGGGCGGCGGCATGCTGGTCATCGTAGGAGTCCTGCTGCTGACAGGAGCTTGGGACCAGATGATCGGAATCATCCGGGAATGGGCAAGCAACTTCGATCAGTCCGGACTCGTGTCCATCTAGCGTCCCAGCCCGAGAAGACAGTGAGGCGCCTACCGGTGGACCGGTAGGCGCCTCTTTTGCCCAGCGCCCCAGCACCGGTTCTCCGTCCCGGCTGATCAGCGGCCGTGTTGTGAGCTCGGCGACCGACGTGACCTCAGGGCCGGATTCGGTGCGGAGAACATCCGCAAGGCCAGCGCGACGCCGGCAATGACAGCGACGGAGTGGCGCTGGCGCCGCCCGGACGTCAGGTGACTGCGCGCCTCAACACGCGGCGCGAAGCCACCCTGCCCGGTCGACAGCCACCAAGAGCCGGCGGACTTCTGCCACGGTGAGCGACACCAGGTCTCAGGAACCACTTCCACAGCCCCCTTGCCACCGCGTCGGCAGTCCGGCGCAGGCCAGCATGGCCGGACCGAGGCCCGGCACCACCCCTGCCGACGCCGAACCTCGATCCCCGCTGGCCGGCCGGGCAACAGGGATGCCATGCTGCGCCCCCTGCCCCTCAGGGCGGGGCCTGGCCCTTGCGAACCTGCCACCAGCCTCATGGGAACGGCTCCTCGAACTCCGCCTGCCGCCGCTCTGTCACAAGATTCTCGATCACCCGAGAAATCGCTGACCGGAGACACCGCGTTCAACATAAACCATCCCGGCGGATGATTTTTGGGACCACACCCACCCCTGGCGTCATGTCAGCCGCTGAATTTGAGACACGGCCTCCGACCAGCCGAAATGGCGAACTGGTACTGAAGTGGTAGAACCGTCTCCCACTTGGATGGGCATATGTAAAATCGGAACTTAATTGAGACAAAGAAGGCGCAATGGGGCGCTTCTCCATTTGGTCTGGTGATACGGAAAAGCCTCTCGGAGTGGCAGGGAAAAGTCCTGCGCGAAAAATGTCTCCACTGGGGGTTTCTGAATGACCAAGGCTCGAATATTTAAAATCTTAGCAGCGGCTGCGATCGTCCCTGTCCTGACGATCGGGTTTGCCGGATCTGCCTCGGCGGACGGAAACGTAAGCTGGAAGAACGGAGTCGGTAACCCCTCCCACACCAGTGGTGGAGCGGGACTCGACCTCTTCCCGAACTCAGCTGGCGGCGGTGTAACAGTCACGAACTACCGCTACCAATGGCATGATGTCCAGAACAGTGACGGAACCTGGAATGAAGTCGACTCCAATGGGCGATGCCTGACAGGATATGGAAGCCAGGCCTACACGGAGGACTGCAACTCCGGCCGCGATGGCACGAACCCGTTCCAGCGGTGGCGTGAGATCAATACCGGTTCCGGGTTCAAGCTCCAAAACGTCCAGAGCGGCGGCTTCCTGGACAACAGCGGCAACGGAGGCTGGGGGAGTGTCTACGTGAACGGGACTGACTGGAACAACGACAATCAGCGCTGGTACTGATCCCACGCGGTCGGTCGGCTGGTCAAGTCGTGAGCGGTTTGCGCAGACGCCCGGCTGGGCTCCTCCAGCCGGGCGTTTTGCGTGGCCGGCCGTTGAGATTTCCGGCTTGGGCCGGAACGGGTGTTCAGTCGACGTTGTATTGGAAACGTCCATTGGCCTGCTCTTCCGGGGAGGCCCGCCGGCCTGCCTGGCGCGGCCCTGGGCGACTCCGGAGAGGCCGTCAGGTGTCTGTTCCCCGCCGCGTTTCCAACACAGTGGGCACAGACGGGCCAAGACGGCCCGGGGGCGCTTCCCGCCCGCGCCCTGCCTCCGCCCCGCCCGTGCCCCGGCCCGTCCCGACTGCTGTGAGGCGCTGGCGAGCCGGTGGACTGGCATGGCGGCCGGCACGGCGGTCCCTTCGGCTGCCCGGACGCACTGATTCGGTTCGGTGCCGGATGCCAGGAGCACGGGTTGATCATCCGTGACGGTGGCGCATCGGGCATCGCGGTCGGCTTCTGCCCTTGGTGCGGGCAGGGCCTTCCCGAGCCGCGGCGGGATCGCCGGTTAGGCGAACTGGAGCGTCGCGGGATCGACCCGTGGGAGGAGGAGGTGCCGGGTTCCAGGACGGGGGCTGGCCCGCTTCGCTTCGCTACGCCAGGCTGGACGACAGCCGTTGATCCACTTCTGAAACAGGCCTGGCTGTTGCTGGCGAGCTGGTTCGTGACGCTTTGCTCCGGCCGCGACGGGGTTCGTCGGCGACGGCGAGCATGCCGACGGCGAACATCCCGACCGCGACAGGGCCGCCTTCGCGTGACGGGGCCGCCTTCGCTCGACGAGTCCGCCTTCGCGCGGGAGCCGCGTACGTCGTCGCCGCAGGCCCGTTCGACCGTCCTAGCCTGCGCGTTTCATTTGGGTTCGGCTGAGTTGGGTTGATGGCGCAGGCGGCGCGTTGTGCCTGTGTGGGGGTGTGAGGGCATGCAGAGTGCCTGGCGCGTGGGCCGGGTCCTCCAGGGATCCTCGGTTCGTGGGTGGGCGGGGGCGGTCTCGTCGGTTCAGGTGACCGGGCGGGGCAGGGCCTGCAGTCGGGTGAAGGCGGTTGCGAGGTCGTGGCGCCAGGGCCAGGTGGCGGCGATCCTCAGGTGCAGTCGGCGGGCGCCGCGGGTGATGCGGGCGGCGGCGTGCGGTAGCCGGTAGCGGAGCTTCTTGGGTTCGGCGGTGGCCAACTCGCCGTCCAGTAGCAGGGTTCGTGCCCAGGCGAGCAGGTCGATCGCGGTCAGGGAGGGCTCCAGCCAGACCTGGTTGATCGCGAAGTGGCGGGAGGGGAAGCGGCCGAAGCCGGTGGTCTTGCCGCAGCGGATGTGGTCCTCGACGCGGGCGTGAGCCCGGTGGCGGACCTCCAGGTACTGGATCGAGCCGCCGCCGGCGACAGGCGTGTCGGTGAGGAAGACCTGGTGGCGCATGCCCTCGTCCAGGTCGAACAGGGACAGTTGGGCTCCGGGGTGGGGGCGTTCGCGGCGGACGATGATCCGGGTGCCCTCGGGTAGGCCTGGCAGGTCGACCAGGCCGGTCAGCTCGGCGACCTGGGCGCCGGCGCGCAGGGAGCCGTCCTGTTCGAGGGCGGGATGCCAGACCTGGTCGGGCAGGTGGCGGATCGCCCGGCGCACGGGCTCGGTGATGGACCATCCGACGGAGAACGATGTACGGACGCCGTGTGAGCGCAGGGCTCGTATGTGGGTCAGGAAGGCCTTGGCGGAGCCGGCGCTGTCGGCTCGGATGAGGACCGGGGTGCCGTGGCGGTGGGCGTCGGGGATCTGCGCGAGGGCCTGATCGAGGACGGTGATGTGGTCGGCGGCGGTGTTGGCTGCGGCGTTGCCGGGGCGCAGGAGGCCGGCGAGGGCCTCGCCGGTGTTGTCGAGGAAGCAGAGCATCGGGTGGTAGCCGAAGCCGTGCTTGTAAGTGGGTGCCGCGTGTTCCTTCTCGGAGTGGCAGGTGACGAGGGTGGCGTCGATGTCCAGGACCAGTCCGGGCAGTTCACGTCCTCCCGCCTTCGAGGCGGGGATGCCATGGCGGGTCTCGCCGGCCTGCGGCCAGGCGACCTCCCGGGCGGCGGCTCGGGCCGAGCGCAACGCTGCGAGCGCGGCGGGATCGATACCGGCCAGCAGTCGCCACGCGGTCGAGGTGGAGGCGACCGGGCCGAAGACCTCGGGCTGGTCGCGCAGCAGCGCGAGGTCGGCGATCGCCTCGCCGCCGTCGGCGAGCATCACCGCCAGGTCGGCGGCGATCCGGCCCGGATCGTGGCCGGTGCCACGCGGACGAAGCCGGCCCAGAGCGTCGCCGAAGGCGTGTGCGAGGCCGGTGGCATCGGCGAGATCGGCCAGCAGGCGCGATCCGGCGTGGTTGACGACCCCGCGCCCGTCGGTGGAGACGACGAGCCGGGGCCGTGACCCGGTAGTGTGCACGTAGAAAGTGCCTTCCTGCTGGGCTGACAGAGACCTTCGACAAGCCTCATCATCCCAGCCCAGAACAATGCCGGTGAGTTAGGGCGTTTCCGCAGGTAGAGCGCATGGCGGTGGCCGATTTGGGCGGATAGCCCGCTGTCGGCATGGGGAATTTCACCAC
>NZ_JBHXML010000136.1:0-8679 GCF_042720345.1 Kitasatospora sp. NPDC058478
TTGTACTTTGGTGGGCCGCGTCTTTTGTTTTTATGTCACTGGCCAAGCACAAGCTCGTGCGCGGCCCTGCCGGGCCCGACCGCCCGGGGGGCGGGGGCGGGCGCCCGCGCCTCGGCCCCCCGCCCCCGGCCGCGGCGGTCAGCCGCTCAGCGCCTCAGCGCCCCAGCGCCCCAGCCGCTCGGGCCGCTCAGCGCCGCCCGGAGCGGCGGTCACCCGAGGCGTCGCCGCCGGTCAGGCCCGCCCGGCGCAGCGCGTCCGCCATCGCGCTGTTCGCCAGCGACGCGCCGCCGCCGGACCCGCCCGAGCCGCCGCCCTGGCCGCCGCCCCGGCGCTCCTGGCGCGGCGGGCGGGCCTGCCGCTCGCCGCGCTCGCCGCCCCGGCCACGGTCGCCACCGCGCTCACCACGCTCGCCCCGGTCACTGCGGTCGCCGCCCCGGTCGCGACCGACCTCGTCGTCCAGCCGCAGGGTCAGCCCGATGCGCTTGCGCGGCACGTCCACCGAGACGACCCGGACCTTCACGATGTCGCCCGGCTTGACCACCTCGCGCGGATCCTTGACGAAGGTCCTCGACAGCGCCGAGACGTGCACCAGCCCGTCCTGGTGGACGCCCACGTCGACGAAGGCGCCGAACGCGGCCACATTGGTGACCACGCCCTCCAGCACCATCCCGACCTCCAGGTCGCCGATCTTGTCGACGCCCTCCTTGAAGGTCGCGGTGCGGAACGCCGGGCGCGGGTCGCGGCCCGGCTTGTCCAGCTCGCCGAGGATGTCGGTGACGGTCGGGATGCCGAAGACCTCGTCGGCGAAGTCGCCCGGGCGCAGGGCCCGCAGCCGTTCGCCGTTGCCGATCAGCCCGCCCAGCTCCCCGCCGGTGGACGCCAGGATCCGGCGCACCACCGGGTACGCCTCGGGGTGCACGCTGGAGGCGTCCAGCGGGTCGTCGCCGTCGGGGATGCGCAGGAAGCCCGCACACTGCTCGAAGGCCTTCGGGCCCAGCCGGGAGACGTCCTTGAGCTGCCGGCGGGTGCGGAACGGGCCGTTGGCGTCACGGTGGGCCACGATGTTGTCGGCGAGCGTGCCGGTGATGCCGGAGACCCTGGTCAGCAGCGGCGCCGAGGCGGTGTTGACGTCCACGCCCACGGCGTTGACGCAGTCCTCGACCACCGCGTCCAGCGAACGGGAGAGCTTCACCTCGCTCAGGTCGTGCTGGTACTGGCCGACCCCGATCGACTTCGGGTCGATCTTGACCAGTTCGGCCAGCGGGTCCTGGAGACGGCGGGCGATCGAGACCGCGCCGCGGATCGACACGTCCAGCTCCGGCAGCTCCTGCGAGGCGAAGGCGGAGGCCGAGTAGACCGAGGCGCCCGCCTCGCTGACCATCGCCTTGGTGAGGTTCAGCTCGGGGTGGCGCTTGAGCAGGTCCTCGGCGAGCTTGTCCGTCTCCCGGGAGGCGGTGCCGTTGCCGATCGCCACCAGGTCGACGTCGTGCTTCTTCGCCAGCGCGGCCAGGGTCGCGAGCGCGGCGTCCCACTTGTTGGCGGGCTGGTGCGGGTAGATCGTGTCGTACGCGACGACCTTGCCGGTGGCGTCCACCACCGCGACCTTCACCCCCGTCCGGAAGCCCGGGTCCAGGCCCATGGTGGCGCGGGTGCCGGCCGGCGCGGCCAGCAGCAGATCGCGCAGGTTGGCGGCGAACACCCGCACCGCCTCCTCCTCCGCCTCGGCCCGCAGCCGCGACCGCAGGTCGATGCCGAGCCGGACCAGGACGCGGGTGCGCCAGGCCCAACGGACGGTGTCGCCCAGCCACTTGTCGGCCGGGCGGCCGTGGTCGGCGATGCCGAAGCGGGCGGCGATCCGCCGCTCGTAGTCGTTCTCGCCGGGCAGATCGCCCTCCTCGCCGTCGTACGGCGAGAGGTCGAGGTCCAGCACCTCCTCCTTCTCGCCGCGCAGCATCGCCAGGATGCGGTGCGAGGGAAGCTTGGTGTACGGCTCGGCGAAGTCGAAGTAGTCGGCGAACTTGGCGCCGTCCTGCTCCTTGCCGCCACGCACGGTGGCCACCAGCCGGCCCCGGGTCCACATCCGCTCGCGCAGCGAACCGACCAGGTCGGCGTCCTCCCCGAAGCGCTCCACCAGGATCGCCCGGGCGCCCTCCAGCGCGGCGGCCGGCTCGGCGACGGACTCGTTCAGGAACCGGGCGGCCAGCGCCGCCGGATCCTGCGAGGGATCGGCGAGCAGCGTCTCGGCCAGCGGCTCCAGGCCCGCCTCACGGGCGATCTGCGCCTTGGTGCGCCGCTTCGGCTTGAACGGCAGGTAGATGTCCTCCAGCCGGGCCTTGGAATCGGCGGCCAGCACCTGCGCGCGCAGCGCGTCGTCCAGCTTGCCCTGGGCCCCGATCGACTCCAGGACGGCCGCCCGGCGCTCCTCCAGCTCCCGCAGGTAGCGCAGCCGCTCCTCCAGGGTGCGCAGCTGGGCGTCGTCCAGGGAGCCGGTGACCTCCTTGCGGTAGCGGGCCACGAAGGGCACGGTCGCGCCGCCGTCGAGCAGCTCGACCGCGGACTTCACCTGCCCGTCGCGAACGCCCAGTTCCTCGGCGATCTTGCGCTCGATCGCCTGCTGGGCCTGCCGGGCCACCTGTTCGACTGGCGTGGTCACGAAGCCGGTCACCTTCTCCTTCAGTGCTTTCGCCGTACGCCCTGCATTCTGGCAGGTGCCGGGGACAGCTCCCGGCCGCACCCGGGGCGGCCGGGCGTGGCGCCCTCCGCCCGCGACCCCAACCAGACTCAAGCAGTGCCCCGTTGCGCCTTCCTACGCTGACGCGCATGGACACCTCCCCCGCACTGGACGCCTCCCACCCGCCGGACGCCGCCGCCCGGCTGAGCGAACTCGCCGCCGCCAAGTACCTGCTGTTCACCACCCACCGCAAGAACGGCACCCCCGTGCCCACCCCGGTCTGGGTGGCACGCGACGGCGACGCGCTGGTCTTCACCACCGTCACCCGCACCGGCAAGGTCAAGCGGCTGCGCAACCGCTCCGACGTGCTGGTCGGGCCGAGCGACATCCGCGGCACCCTGCTCGGCGAGCAGGTCCCGGCCACCGCCGTCCTCGACCCCGACCGCGCGCCCGCCTACCGGAAGCTGCTGCGCCGCAAGTACGGGCTGCTGTGCGCGATCGCGCTGACCGCGAACGTGCTGCGCTTCGGCAAGGGCGGGACGATCGGCGTGCGGGTCACGCTGAACTGAGGCCGACCGTACGCATTCCGGGAATCCGCTGAAGGGCACCGATCCGCGCTGTACGCTGCCGGGCATGTGCGCTGCCACCCGGATGCACCCCGACGGACTGGTCATCGACGCGGCCCTGGTACGGCGGTTGATCTCCGCCCAGTTCCCGGACTGGGTCGGCCTGCCGGTCACGCCGGTCACCTCCACCGGGACGGACAACGCGATGTTCCGCCTCGGGCCCGAACTCGCCGTCCGGCTCCCCCGGGTGGAATGGGCGGCCGGGGACGTCCGCCGCGAGAAGCAGTGGCTGCCCGCGCTGGCCCCCCGACTCCCACGGCCGATACCCGCCCCGCTCGCGGTCGGCCGGCCCGCCGCCGGCTACCCCTGGGAGTGGTCGGTGCTCCGCTGGTTCGAGGGCGCCAACCCGGTCGTCGGCGCCCTCGCCGCCCCCGGCGCACTCGCCCGCGACCTCGCCGCCTTCGTCAACGCCCTGCGCGCCGTCAACCCGGCCGGCGGCCCGGCCGGCCACCGCAGCGTCCCGCTCGCCTCCCGCGACGGCGCCACCCGCGCGGCCATCGCCCAACTCGCCGGAGCGGTCGACACCCACGCCGCAACCGCCCTGTGGGACAAGGCGCTTCGCCTCTCCGAGTACGCCGGCCCGCCCTCCTGGATGCACGGCGACCTCACCCCCGGGAACCTCCTGCTCGACCGGTCCGGCCGGCTCGGCGCCGTCCTCGACTTCGGCCTGATGGGCGTCGGCGACCCCACCGCCGACCTGATCGTCGCCTGGAACCTGCTGCCCGCCTCCGCCCGCCCTGCCTTCCGCGCCGCCCTCCGCGCCGATGACGCCATGTGGGCCCGTGGCCGCGCCTGGGCCTTCTCCATCGCGCTGGTGACGATCCCCTACTACCGTCACACCAATCCGGGCCTCACCGCCAACGCCCGTCACGTCGTCCGCGAGGTGCTCGCCGACCGCAGCACCTGATCAGTCCGCCGCGAGGCCGGCGATACCGACGCAGACCCGCTGGGCGGCGTCGGGCGCGGCGTCGACCTCGTCGACGAGGTCGAGCTCCCCCGGTTCGTCCAGCGCCGCTTCACCCTCGGCTACTGAGTGACGGGCGGGGCCAACCGGGCCCACGAGCGGCCCGCGGCGGGGTCGCACCCCCAGGCGGCGCAGAGCCGCCGCACCAGCCGAAGACCCGGGCAGTCCGGCCCCGCGCGGCCGGACTGCCCGATGGCGGTGACCTCGATCCAGAGGCCGGCGGGGGCGGAGTACTCGAAGAGCACGTCGATGAGGTGGTGTGCAGGGGGAGTCCGGACCGCACTGGCGACCAGCTCGGTGACGATCAACTCGCCGTCGCCCGCGTAGTGTTCTCCGTCCTTGAGGTCGGAGAGGAACCCCCGGAGCACCACCCGGGCGGCGGTCGGCGAGGAAGGGTGTCGCGGGAGCGTGCACAGCTGATCGGCGAGGGCTCTGTCAAGGGCTTCGGGCATAGCGGTGCCACCTTTGGATGCATTGAGGATTTCGCGCGCGGGCAGGCCGCTTCGTGCACTCACTAGTGCGATTGCGCGATCAGTTCCATGATTAAGCATCGGCGGTCACCGTGCTGGTGACGAGTGATCAGCCGGTTCCAGGGAACGTCCTGACACAGGGGGCCTGCGCCATGACCCGCAAGAAGTTCACGAACCCAAACCTGCGATCGAGTGCGGGCGCCGTGTTCGGCGCGGTGCTGAAGCAGCTGAGAGAGTCGAAGGGGATGTCACAGGGTCAGCTGGCGATCCTCATCCCGTGCAGCCGCCCGCACATCTCCCGCATCGAGGCCGGCACCCGCAACCCGCAGGAGGACTTCGTCCTCGCAGCGGACCGACTGCTGGAGACGGGCGGCCAGTTGATCGATCTCTGGAAGGAGATCGACTGGTACGCACGGGTGGAACACCCCGACTGGTTCCGACGCTACGCGGGCTACGAGAACAAGGCCTCGAAGATCGGCGAGTTCCAGGTGGCCCTCATCTCAGGACTCCTCCAGACAGAGGGGTACGCCCGCGCACTGCTTGGATCGGGTGACGCGGCGGGCAACCCCGAACTTGTCGAGGAGCTGGTGGTCTCACGTATCGCCCGCCAGCACCGACTGACGGCCCCTGGGGGCCCGCTCCTCATGGTCGTCCACTCCGAGGCCGCACTGCACTCGCTCATCGGCGGTCCCGAGGTGATGTACGAGCAGCTCGGCCACCTGTTGACGGTTGGTCGGATGCCCAATGTCGTCATTCAGATCGCGCCGTTCAGCCTCGGCGAACGCATCCCGTTCGACACTCTCGTCTCCTTCCTCACCTCCCCTGACGGCCGGACGAGGCTCTATTCCGAGAGCCTGGACCAGGGACACTTCATCGAAGATCCCATGGAAGTCCAGCGCAAGCAGCGGGCCTATGATCTGCTCCAGGCGGACGCGCTGTCGCCGCGTGAGAGCGCCGATCGGATCCGCAGCGTCAGGGAAGGACTTCTCAACATGATCGCCACCAAGACCGACGCCCCATGGCGCAAGTCCAGCTACAGCGGTAACAACGGCGGCAACTGCGTCGAGGTGGCGACCACCCACCCCGGGCGGCTCGTCCGTGACTCGAAGGACCCCGAGGGCCCCGTCCTCGACTTCAGCCCCGTCGCCTGGCAGTCCTTCATCGACGCCGTCCGCACCGGCCGCCTGCGCTGACGGGGGCTGCCACCAGCGGCGACCGTTGCTATGGTTCTCCCCGCCACTACGGGTAGGGGGACGACTTGGCACGCAGAAGCAGTGTGATCGACGTCAGAGTGAGCCGGCGGGTGCTGTGGGTGGGCGGCGACGCCTATCCGCTCCACAACATCGCCCGGGCCAGGCAGTTCCAGCTGCTGCCGCCCAAGCGCGCGCGGGTGATCATCCGGTTCGTCCGGCAGGTGATCGGCCTGCTGGTGGCCACCGCCCTCCTCGGTTCGCTGCTCGGGAGCGGCGCGAACCAGGAGACGACCAAGAACGTGATCGGCGTGGTGGCGCTCGCGCTCTTCGCGGCCAGCCTCTACCGGCTGGTCAAGCGGCTGCAGATGCGCACGGTCTACCAGCTGATCATCGAGACCTCCAGTTCCTCGAACACGGCGGTGGTCAGCCACGACGCCCAGCAGGTCGGCAACCTGATCCAGCTGATCATGGAAGCGATCGACAACCCGCTGGCCGAGTTCGCGCTCCAGGTGGAGAACGTCCACATCGGCGACCAGATCAACCAGTACGGCGACCACAACACCGGAAAGAAGGTCAGCCTGTGAGCGGCGGAATCCACTTCGGGGACTCGGTCACCCAGCACGGCGACCACAACATCGGCATCATCAAGCACCAGGGCCCGGCCGACCCGCAGGCCGCGATGCGCGAACTCATCGCGGCCGTACGCCAGTTGCGTGAGCAGGTGCCGGCCGAGGACCGCGAGGTGCTGGACGAGTCGCTGGCGGACCTCGGCGGCGGGCAGGCCACCCCGCCCGCCACCCTGCGCCGCGCCCTGCGCAACATCTCCGGCGTCGCCGCCCTCGCCGCCGCCGGCGCCCCGGTGGTGGAGTCGATCCGCCGCATCCTGGACTCGCTGAGCTCCTGAGCAGCGACGGGCGGCCAGGCCCGAAAGTCATACCGGGTCAGAGACCTTCCTCAGTCAAGGAATCCTGCTAGCCTGACGCCATGAGCGGACTGCGGGAACGGAAGAAGGAGCGGACGCGGCGGGCGATCTCCGAGGCCGCGATCGCGCTCTTCCTGGAGCACGGCTTCGACACGGTCCCGGTGGCGGACGTCGCGGCCGCCGCCGAGGTGTCGAAGCCGACGCTGTTCAGCTACTTCTCCACCAAGGAGGACCTGGTCGTCCACCGGTTCGCCGACCACCAGGACCAGGCCGCCGGTGTGGTCCGCGACCGGGCGGTCGGCGAACCGGTGCTGGCCGCCCTGCACCGGGACTTCCTGGACGGGCTCACCCGGCGCGACCCCATCACCGGGCTCAACGACGACCCCCGGGTCCTGGCGTTCAGCGATCTGGTGTACTCGACGCCGAGCCTGAAGGCCCGGGGCGCCGAATACCTCGCCCGCGCCGAACAGTCCCTCGCCCGGGCGCTGCACGAGGCCCCCGACCTGGCCCCGCCCCGACGCCTCACCGCCCCCCTCCTCGCCGCCCAGGTCACCGCCGCCCAGCGGGTCCTCGCCGAACACAACTGGCACCGGATCCGGGACGACGGCCAGACCGCCGACGAACTCCACTTCGAGGCCGCCACCAACGCCGACCGCGCCTTCGAACTCCTCACCGCCGGCTACGAAGGCGCCGCTGAGCGCTGAGGCACCACCGGACACCCGGGCACCGCTGGTTAGAGTGCCGCGCATGACAATGCGTCAGTTCACCTTCGAACGGTGCCCGACTACGAAGGGCTGGTCTACCACAACCTCTCGATCGAGCACCGCCCCTACGACCAGGCCGAGATCGACCCGGACGTCGACCCCTGGCGGTACCTCGCCGACCGCTTCGCCGAGGTCACCGAGGACGGGGTGGAGGAGATCCGCGAGGCCCTGGAGGTGATCACCGCCGCCGAGGAGCCCGTGACCTTCCACTGCGCCTCCGGCAAGGACCGCACCGGGCTCATCGCCGCCCTCGTCCTCACCCTGCTCGGCGTCTCCGAGGACGACGTCGCCGTCGACTTCGCCCTCACCGAGCTGGCCACCCCGCACCTCATCGCCGAGTGGCACGCCGCCCACCCCGGCCGCACCCTCCGCTGGCCCGGCTACGGACGCGCCCCCGAGACGGTCATCCGCCTCGCCCTCGCCGACCTCGCCGCCCGCCACGGCTCGGTCGAGGACTACGCCACCGGCGCCCTCGGCCTCTCCCCCGCCCGGATAGCCGCCCTCCACTCCCGCCTGCTCACGGCCTGACCTCGCCTGAGGGGTAGTCAACGGCCAAGAAGGTGAAGGGAGTTCACTCGAACACAGGTTGACCTAAACATGTCATGTCGCGTTGCCTCCGCCTCCGCCGCGCTGCCAGGATCGGGCCACTGCCCAGACGAACCAACGGGAGAAAACCATGAGGATGCGTTCCGTTCTGCCCGTCGCCCTGCTGGCCGTGGCCGGCCTGTTCGCCGGCGCCAACACCGCCTCGGCGGCGGGGTACCCCGGCTACCAGTGCTTCAAGACCGCCGACCGCGTCGAGTACTGCAGCGACGCCAAGGTCAAGAACCACACGGCGGGCTCCAACTGGATCAAGACCTGCCCGGCCGACGTCGTGGCGCACATGGGCAAGCCGTACATCGCGGCGAAGCGCCCCTCCGCCGCGCACAGCTGTTAGCACCGGGCACCAGGAACACCGGGCCCGCCCGGCAGACACCTGCCGGGGGGGGCCGGTGGTTTGGGGGGGCGGCCGCATGCGGGGGCGCGGGGCCGGGGGGGCACCAGCGGCGCGTCCCATGTGACCCGGCCC
>NZ_JBHXML010000137.1:0-7154 GCF_042720345.1 Kitasatospora sp. NPDC058478
CCCGGAGAGCCGGACGGCCACTCCAGGGAAGCCACGGTCGGCAAGAACCCATCAGCCACATCCGGCCCTCCCGGGCCACCTAACACCTTACGGAGAACTCATGAGCGCGTGGCGCAGGACCGTCGCGTCCCTGGTCAAGGCCGCCCTGGTGACGCACGTCGTGCTGACGGTCTTCGAGAACCTGCCCGACGACAAGCTGCCGATCAAGATGCGCCTGCCGTTCTTCCCCGACCTGCCGCAATGGCGCTTCTTCGCCCCGAACCCCGGCATCGAGGACCTGTACGTCTTCTACCGCACGCGCGCGACGCCCGCGGACGGCTGGACCACGTGGGCCGACCTGGCCATGCGGAACGAGGCGAAGCCGCTCGCCGTGCTGTGGAACCCGGGGAGCCGGGTTCCCAAGGCGCTGTTCGACATGGCATCGCAGGTGCGCACGCTCGCCTCGAACGGGGCCATGTTCGAGTGGATGCTGAACAGCGACGGGTACAACCTGATGGCCGGGGCCGTGCGGGACACGTGCAGGAAGAGCAGCGAGTCGGGCGACTACCAGTTCATGATCGTGGCGTCCGTCCCGACCGAGGGTGCCGACGGGATCAAGCCCATCATGATCTCGCCGGAACTCGCCCTGTGAACCGGGGGAATACCGAGATGCCCGAAAGCACCAAAGGCAGCGGAACCGGCGGAAGCACTGGAAACAGCGGAAACGCCGGAAGCAGCGGAAATCAGGAGATCCCCGATCTGGGCGAGAAGCGGATCCTGTTCATCGTGACCGGATCCATCAACGCCGCGCTCACGCCGTACTGGCTGCACTGGCTGCGCCAGTCGTTTCCCCGGATCACGAGCGATCTCCTGGTGACCAGGTCCGCACAGCGTTTCGTGACGCTGGACGCCCTGCGCCGACTGGTGGGCGGCGACGTGTGGACCGACGACTACGCCGACCCCTCCCTCCCGGAATCCGCGCACGTGGAGATCGGCGAACGCGTCGACGCCTTCGCCGTCTTCCCCGCGACGCTCGATTTCGCCATGCGGCTCGCCGCGGGAAACTGCAACACCCCCGCCACCATGGCGTTGCAGATCACCGAGAAGCCGATCGTACTCGCCACCGCCTTTCCGGCCGGAAATGCCGTCGTCGAACGCAACATGGAGCTCCTGCTGCAGCGCCCGAACGTCTCGGTCAGCCAAACCGTCGCGGCGTACAGCGTCGGGAAGCGAAAATGGGAGGGCGAGACCGGCTTCTACCTGCCGTCGGTCCTGAAGGAGCTGGAAGGAATGTTCGATGCGGAGGGCCGCCGGTAGCACCAGCTCCCGGTGAGCGGCCACTCCGCCCGTGGAATCCCGCGCGGCGGACCGACCACGAACGAGGCGGGCCGAGCATGAAATGGAACAGCGACGTCGCGGTCGTGGGCAGCGGGCCGAACGGCCTGGCGGCGGCCGTCACCTTCGCCCGCGCCGGGTTGCACGTCGACGTCTACGAGAGCCAGGACGAGATCGGCGGCGGCCTGCGCACGCACGCGCTCTTCGACAGCGACGTACGGCACGACATCTGCTCCGCCGTCCATCCGATGGCCGCCGTCTCGCCGTTCTTCCGCCGGTTCGACCTGTCGGCCCGCGGCGTCGACCTGCTCCAGGCGGAAGCGTCCTACGCCCATCCGCTGGCTGACGGGCGAGCCGCCGTGGCGTACCACGACCTCGACCGGACCTGCGAGGCACTGGGCCGTGACGGCGCCGGCTGGCGGCGGCTGATGGCACCGCTCATCGGCCGCAGCACCGAGATCGGGGAGCTCTTCCTCTCCGACTTCCGCTCCGTCCCCGCGTCCCTGCGGACTCCGGCGATGCTCGCGTGGCGGTCCCTGGTCCACGGGACGGCGCTCGCCACGCGCCGGTTCGCGACCGACGAGGCGGCCGCCCTCCTCGCCGGGGTGGCCGCGCACGCCGTCGGCAGGCTCCCCAGCATCGTCGGCGGGGCCGTGTCGGTCTTCCTCGGCCACCTGGCGCACAGTTCGGGGTGGCCGGTGCCGCGCGGCGGGAGCTCGGAGATCGCGGCCGGCCTGGCCGAGGACATCCGGCGCCACGGCGGGCTGATCCACACCGGTGCGCGCATCACCGAGCTGGCGCAGGTGCGCGGTTCGCGCGTCGTCATGTTCGACACCGGGCCGAAGGAGTTCTCGGCCGTGGCGGGCGACCGACTGCCCGCCGCCTACCGGCGACGACTCCGCAGGTTCCGGTACGGGCCCGCGGCGGCCAAGGTCGACTTCCTGGTGTCCGAGGCGATCCCGTGGCGCAACACCGACGTGGCCAGGGCCGCCACCGTGCACCTCGGAGGGTCGCAGGCGCAGATCTACCGCCGGGAGTCCGGGGTCGCCCGCGGCATCGACGCGGGCGACCCCTTCGTGCTGCTGGTGGATCCCGGCGTCGCCGATCCCGACCGGGTCCGCGCCGGGAAGAGGCCCGTCTGGGCCTACGCGCACGTGCCCAACGGGTACGCGGCGGACCCCACCGGCTCCGTCACGGCACAGATCGAGAAGTACGCGCCCGGGTTCAGCGAGACGGTCCTCGCCGCCAGGAGCACCAACGGCGTCCAGTACGAGGCGTACAACCCCAACTACGTCGGCGGGGACATCGGGGCCGGGGCCCTGACCCTCGGCCAGCTGCTCATGCGCCCGACCCTCCGGTGGAACCCGTACGCGACCCCGCTGCCCGGCGTCTACCTGTGCTCCGCGTCCACCCCGCCCGGTCCGGGCGTCCACGGCATGAGCGGCTACCTCGCCGCCGTCTCCGCGCTCCGCCGGGAGTTCGGCATCACCGCGCCGCCCTCGCTCGGGCCCCGTCCGGCGTCTTTGCGATGTGAACCGTGACGGCGGCGTCATCGATCGGAGAGGCTGCTCGGTAAGGGTGGTGGCGGCGGGTCCGCCCCGTGGAACCCCTGGCGCCTTGGAGGAGACCGATGTCCGCACCTGTTCAGCACCACCGGTTCGCCGTCGACGGGGACGGCAACGACCTGGGGTACGCCCTGTCGCTGCCGGACGGGTACGACGAGGGCCCCGGGCCGTGGCCGCTGCTGCTGCTCCTGCACGGCGCCATGGAGCGCGGCGAGGATCTGGCGGCGCTCGCCGTGCACGGGCCGGTGCGGCAGATCGCCGCCGGGGCGAAGCTGCCGTTCGTGGTGGTGGCCCCGCAGTGCCCGGCGCACAGCTCGTGGGTCGCGGAGGTGAGCGCGCTGGCGGCCCTGGTCGAGGAGGTGGCGCGGACGTACCGGATCGACCCGGACCGGCGGTACGTGACCGGGCTGAGCATGGGCGGCACCGGCACGTGGGCGCTCGCCGCCCGGTACCCGCACCGGTTCGCCGCCGCCGTGCCGATCTGCGGGTCCGGGCTGAGAGAGGCGGCGCCGCGCCTCGCCGCCCTCCCGGTGTGGGCCTTCCACGGCGGGGAGGACGACGTCGTCCCGGTCGCCCACACCGAGCGGGTGGTCGAGGCGCTGCGGGAGGCGGGCGGTCCGGTGCGGTTCACCCGCTACCCGGGGGTCGGCCATGACTCCTGGACGCGGACGTACGACGACCCCGAGGTCTACGCCTGGCTGCTCGCCCAGTCCCGCCGGTCCCGCAGCGCGGGCTGAGGACGGCGGCGGGCGCCGGCGGGCGCTACTGCTGGGAGCCGGTCGCCTGACGGGGGCCGGTCCGGGGACGGGTGGGGTGCGGGACGGACGCGGGCAGGGCGTGCCCGGTGCGGTCGTCGGTGTGCCAGGACTGCGACTGGAAGGCCAGGAACACCGCCGCCCACCGGCTCTCCGCCGGCAGGTGGATGAGCAGCGCGCCGTCCTGGTGGACGCCGTCGTCCGTCCGGAACCGCCCGCTGTTGCCCTGGTTCATGTGCACGTCGTGCACGCCGTTGCCGGGCAGGAAGCCGAACACCTTGTCCGGGACGCCGGGTTCGGGCCCGAAGCGCTGCCCGAAGACGTACACCGCGGCCGCCGGGTCGGCGATCGCCCGCTGGACGTGCTGGTCGAGCATGTCGGCGAGGTCGTTGTCCGGGCCCGGGAGGTCGGGCGGCAGGACGCGCATCGCCGCGGGGTCGAACAGGTGCCCGCGGACGAAGTCCAGGCTCGCCGTGCCCGGCCGGGACGGCAGCGGGTTCCAGCCGCTGCCGGCCGGCGGGAGGAGACCGGTGACGGGGTGCCGGAAGTCCTCGACCGCGAGGTGGCGCAGGTCCGCGGGGGCCTGCTGGGAGAGGACGTTGACCGCCGTGCGGTAGTCGGTGCCCCCGGCGTCGCGCAGGTGGATCTGGTAGTGCGGGGTGTCGGTGGCGCCCTCGCGGCGCCGGTCGACGGCGGTGGCGGCGAGCACGCCGTAGTCGCTGATCGGCATGGGTGTGGTTCCTCGGTTCCCTGGCTGCTGGTCCTGGTGCCTCGCCGGCCGGTAGGCCGGGGTCCCTCCGTTATCGCGCACACCGCCGACCGGGGGCTGTGGAATCCGCAGTTGTTCATCTGCCGTCCCCCGAACGGGCTTTCGCGCCGCAGAACGTTGACGTCGGGGCGCCGGCGTCCGGGGACTGGACGAGGACCGGACGAGGGCGGGCCGGTCAGTCGACCGGTGCCGGCCTGCCCCGGCCGGGCGCGGCGTGGACGCGTCTCGGCCGCCCCCGGAGCAGCTCGCCGGTGACGAAGGCCGTCACCGCGGCGACGATCAGCAGCGGCATCACATCGGCGGCCTGGCCGCCCAGCAGCGCCGTCGCCAGCACCGTGCTGGTGACCGGAAGCCGGGTGACGGCCGCGCCGGAGGCGGCCAGTCCGACGGCCAGCGCGGGCGCGGTGCCGAAGCCGGGCAGCGGCGCGCAGGCCGCCCCGAGCGCGGCACCGATCAGGATCGCCGGGAAGATCGGGCCGCCGCGCAGGCTGCCCAGGGCGATCCCCCAGCCGACCGTCTTGCACAGCACCAGGGCGAGCAGCGCGCCGATCGACCAGGCCGCCGGGTCGGCCGCCAGCGCGCCCAGGGTGGCCTGTCCGGAGAGCGCGGCCTCCTCCGGCGAGCGACCGGTGAGCAGGGCGTACGCCGCGAGGCAGGCTCCGACGGCGATCGCGCACAGCACCGTCCGGACGGCGGTCCGACGAGCGGTCGGCACCGGCCGGGGGCCCGCCGGATCGCCCGTGGTGAAGGCCTTGACCCGCCGGCCGAGGGCCTGCCCGGCCACGCAGACCACGGCGATCACCACCGCCAGCGGGACGCCCCAGAGGAAGTCGCCCAGGTCCGGGACGCCGCTCTCGGGCACCCGCGGCAGCGAGAGCGCGCCGATCGACAGCCCGGTCCAGTGGCCGAAGCCGGTGAAGACCAGCGCACCGACGCCGCTGGCCAGCAGGCAGGGCAGGATCAGGGCGATCAGCCGCGGGCCGCCCAGCCCGGCCGCCTCGATCATCATCACGCCCGCCACCAGCGGGCTGCCGAAGATGGTGGAGATCGCCGCCGCCGCCCCGGCCGTGCCCAACACCGGTACCAGTTCCGGGCGTTGGGCCCGCCTGACGGACCGGACGGCGAGCAGCGCGAGGCCGCCGCCGATCGCCATCAGCGGCGCCTCCGGGCCGAGCACCGCGCCGAGCGGCAGGCAGGCGAGCGCGGCCAGCACCACGCCGGGGACGGCGCCCGGCGGGGTGGGCGGGCCGCCCAGCCCGTCCACCGGGACATGGCCGCCGCGCCCGGGCAGCCGGGTGACCACGGGGGCGAGCAGCAGGCCGGCCAGCAGCAGCGCGGGCAGCGGCCACCACCAGGGGGCGCGGTCGAAGCCGGCGGCGACCGGCAGGCTCTCCCAGACCCAGTGCTGGAGTTGGTGCTCCAGGCCGACGAAGCCGAAGGCGACCAGCGAGACCGGGGCACCGATCAGGGCGGCGACCAGCAGCAGGCCGAGGTAGCCCTTGCCGAGCAGCACCTGACGCAGGGTGGGGCCACCGTTCTGCTGCTGGGGCGTCCCCGGCATCGCCGCTCCTTCGCGCTCCCGGGGCGCGCGGCCCCCGTCCTGCGACCGAGTCTCGCCCGGGGCCGGGCGGCCCGCACGGCGTGCGACCCGTCAGCCGGGCGCCGGACGAGCGGAGTTGCGCCGTTCGGGTGAGAGCGCCCTCCGGGGCGGCTGGCAGCCGGAGCGGGTGGGCGTCGGAGCGGGCGGCGTCGACGGCGGCCGGAGCCAACAGCCGGCGGTCAGAGCCGGTGGGCGTCGCCGAGCGCGCTCTCGATGCCCTGGACCATCCGCCACAGCGGCGCCCGGCGGCTGGCGACCAGCACCACCACATCGTCCGCCCCGGACTCCCCGGGCTCCCCGGACCCCCCACCCGCGCCGTTCTCGCCGCCCGAGCGGTCGTTCCAGGTGCCGGTGACGAAGGCCATCGCCGCGTCGACCTCGACCACCCAGTCGCTCTCGCCGCCCGAGCGCAGCCAGGTGCGCAGGGCGTGGTTGTGCGCGGCGACGACGGCGGCGGCGGTCACGTCGGCGCGCAGCGGGCCGTCCGGGCGGTCGGCGAACCGGCCGCGCAGGTAGGCCGCGAGCGTGTGCTCGTAGCGCCAGACCACGGAGAGCTCGTACGCCCGCAGGCCGGGGACCTTGCGGGTGAGGCGGTAGCGCTGGACGGAGAAGGAGGGCTGTTCGGCGTACATCCGCAGGACGAGCCGGGCCGCGTCGCAGGCGTGCTTGACCGGGTCCTCCTCGCCGGTGCCGGACTCCAGGAACTCCGTCATCTCGGCGAGGCTGCGCTCGTGGTCCGGGAAGACCACGTCCTCCTTGGCCGGGAAGTAGCGGAAGAAGGAGCGCCGGCCGACTCCGGCGAGCGAGACGATGTCGTCGATGGTGGTCTGCTCGAAGCCGCGTTCCAGGAAGAGCTCGAAGGCCGCGGCGACGAGCGCCTCGCGCATCGCCGGCTTGGCGGGCCCGTCGTTCATGGGCAGGTCCTGCTCTTCCTTCTCGCTCATTCCCGGAACATAGCATCGGCCCCGAACGGCCGGACCGGGTGCTCGGCCCGGCCGTCGGTGCACCTCGCAGGCGCTGTTACGGCAGGTTGCGGGCCATGACGATGCGCTGGATCTGGTTGGTCCCCTCGTAGATCTGGGTGATCTTCGCGTCCCGCATCATCCGCTCCACCGGGTAGTCCCGCGTGTACCCGTACCCGCCCAGCAACT
>NZ_JBHXML010000138.1:0-6994 GCF_042720345.1 Kitasatospora sp. NPDC058478
GTTTTCCGCTCCGTTTCCGGCGCTTCGTTCATCCAACTCGCTGGTGTCTTCTGCGGCTTGACGCCCCGTCCGACGTTTCAAACTCTAGCCGATCCTCGCTCCGAAAAGCGAATCGACCGCAATCCAATAAAACGAACACGCCGAATAAGAACCAAGCCGCGACAAGACGCGACCCAGCCCGAACCGGGAAGTGGTGTTTCGAAAGGATTGGCCACCGCGGGACCGTCCGCGCCGATGCGTGTCCGGTGCTCCCTGCCGAGCGACTGGCTGACAGTACCCCTACTCGGCGCCCAAGGCAAATACCCGGCCCGGGACCGTGCAGGCGCGCGCGTCCGGGCAGCTGCGCAACCTCGCCACCACCGCCTCCGCGGCCTGCGTGGCCCGGATCGCCGGAGTCCGCCGGCGGCCGGGGCCCGGTCCGTGGTGGATCGGGCCCCGGCCGCCGTGGCGTTGTGGTGGGTCAGAGGCCGCTGCCCTGGATGGCGAGGAAGGGGACGATGATGGGGTTGGCGGTTTCGCCGCCGTAGATGTCCTCCCAGTCCGCGTACTGGCGCCCGTCGATGTTCACGGCGGTGGTGTTCTGTCCCCGTGCGCTCCGGTGAGCCACCGTGGACAGGGTGTCCCAGTTGTTCTCCAGGTCCGTGCCGAACCGGCCGATGTTTGCCGGGCGGGACGTCTCGGTCGGGTCCCCGTTGTAGATGAGAACGCTGGCGATGCGATTCTCGATCCAGCCGAAGCGGGCCGCCTCGGAGGTGGCGCCGATGAAGTAGGCCATGGCCCGAAGCACTGCGTTGGAGTTCCTGTTCCCCGAGGTGGCGGTGTCCAGGGCACTCAAGTGCGTCAGGAAGTTGCTCGCCGTGTACGGCTGGTCACCGCGCCACGTCGGGTTCGCGGCCAGCGACGCGTAGCCCCCGTCGGAGCTGATGGTGTTGAGCAAGGGAGCGGTCGGCATGTTGAAGCGGACCCGCATCTCCTCCGCCAGGCGCACGGTGTAGGGGGCGTTGAGACGGTAGTGGAGGCCGTGGGAGGAGAAGCCCATGAAGTACAGGTTGTCGACGGAGAAGTACAGCGCGACATCGGCCCGCCGCTCGCCCCTGGGGTTGCTGGGGGTAACAGCGTTGGACCACACCAGCACCCGGATGACGCGGTTGGTGGCGGTTTCACGCCCGCGGACCGTCGTGTCCGAGAAGTAGGGGGCGTTCGGGAGGCCTGCCATCGGCTGGCCGGCGACTTCGCGCATCCGGTCCACCACACGCCGGTATTCCCCGGACTGATTGGCGGCGGCCGAGCTGGGGCGCGCGGCGGAGTCGTAGCCCGTCATGTCCCAGTCGATGTCGGTCCACCGCTGGGTGGTGTTGGCGTCAGCGTGGGGCGCGGCGAGGCCGTTCACCAGGCCGCAGGCGGCGGCCATGGCCAGCAGCAGCACCGCCAGCCGCCTTCCGGCTCGGCGCATGGTGGATGTCGGATGCAGGTACATCGGGTGGTACTCCCTGAAAGCTCTTCCGCGCAGGTGTGGTGGCGCGCGGCGAGGAGCCCGCGAGAGCGCCTGCCGCTGCATCGGGGCAGCGCGTCCTCGCGGGACGGACAGCGGGGAAGCGACCGGCTACCCGCTCGCCGGGCCTTTCAGGTCCCGGCGGGACGAGGGCTCGGCGAAGGGGCAGTACTCCCCGGTTTGGCTCCCGGGGTCGTCTTCCTCAGGTCTAGATCCAACCTGGGCGGGCGGGCGCCAACCATGCAATTTCGCCCGCAAAAGTACGTACCGCATACTTTTGCGGGTTGAGGTTCGGCGTTCGGCGGGGCCACGTCGAACACGGGAAGAGCTTCAGCATGGCCTCGTACGCACCGGCGGACCGTTCCTTCGGCACGCTGCTGTTCGGTCTGCGCCGCAGGGCGGGGCTCAGCCAGGAAGACCTGGCGCACGCCGCGGGGGTGAGCGTACGTACCCTGTCCTATCTGGAGCAGGGCCGCTCCCGGGGGCCGCAGCGCCGCACCGTCCAGGCCCTGGCGAAGGCCCTGGGCCTGGACGCGGCCGACGCCCGGGAGCTGGAGGAGGCCGCGAGCCTGGGCCGGCCCCGCCCCGCCCGCACGGCGGACGCCCCGCCGCCCGCCGCCGCACCGGAGGCCACCCTGAACACGAGCACGCCCGATCTGCTGCCGCGCGCACCGCGCGCCTTTCACGGACGGGCCTCTGAGCTCGCCGCCCTGACCCGGGCCACGGCGGGCGAGGCCCCGGTCTGCCTGGTCATCGGGCCCGCCGGGGTCGGGAAGACCGCCCTCGTCCTGCACTGGGCCCACCACGACCCCGCCGGACTCACCGACGGGCGCCTCTACGCCGACCTGCGCGGCTTCAGCGACACCGGCGAGCCGGCCGCCGTCGAGGTCCTGCGCGAGTTCCTGCTGGCCCTGGGCGTGCCGCAGGAGCGAATACCGGAGTCGGCCAACGGCGCGGCCGCACTCTTCCGCGCCCTGGCCGCCGACCGCCAACTCCTCGTCGTCCTCGACAACGCGCGTGACTCCGAACAGGTCAGGCCGCTCCTGCCCGGCGGCGACCGCTGCGTCACCGTCGTCACCAGCAGGCACCGGCTGCCGGGACTGATCGTCACCGACACCGCCCGGCCCGTCGCCGTGGACGTCCTCGCCCCCCAGGACGCCACCATGCTCCTGGCCCGGATCCTCGGCACCGAACGGGTCCACGCCGAGCCGGCCGCCGCGCTCCGGCTCGCCGAGCTGTGCGGCGGGCTGCCGCTGGCCCTGCGGGTGGCAGCAGCCCGTCTGGCAGGGCGACCCGACTGGTCCCTGGGAACGATGGCTGCCGAACTGTCCGACGAGACACGGCGGCTGAGCTTGCTGGACCTGGAGGACACCGGCGTGCGGGCCGCGCTGCGCCTGACCCTGCGACAACTCCCGGCGCACGTCGCCCGTCTGTTCGCCGCCCTCGGCCGCCACCCGGGCACGCACGTCGACCGCTACGCGGCGGCCGCCCTGGCCGGCACCGACCCCGCCACCGCCGAGAGCACCCTGGAGCGCCTGGCCGTCGCGCACCTGCTCACCGAGACGGCACCCGGCCGGTGGACGATGCACGACCTCGTGCGGCTCTACGCCCGCGGCCTGGACGCCCAGCCCGACACGCTCAAGCGCGTCCTCGACCACTACATCACCACCGCCACCGGCGCCGTCGCGGCGGCCGAGCCCGGCACGGAGGACTGCTTTCCACTTCCGGCGGACTTCCTGCCGCCGGCCGCCGTGCGGGAGTTCGGCGACCGGTCCGCCGCCGTGGCCTGGTACGCCGCCGAGCGCAACAACCTCACCCAGGCGGTCGCCGCGGCGCACGCCGCCGCACTGCACGACAGAACCTGGCGCATCGTCATGACGATGTGGCCACTGATCGTGTGGCGCGTCCGCGACGGCTGGGTACCGCTCCTGGAGACCGCCCTCACGGCCACGCGCGCCAACGCCGACGAGCACGGCGAGGCCCGGGTGCTCAACGTCCTCGGCTGGGTCCTGACCGAGGAAGGGCGCACCCCGGAAGCACTCGTCCACCTGGAAGCGGCCTCCGCGCTCGCCGCCCGCGCCGGTGACGCGTTCGCCGAGGCCAACGCCTTGATCGTGCTGGCCATGGTCCAAGCCTCCCTCGGCCGCCTGGACCAGGCCGCGAGGAGCTGCGAACGCGCGGTCGAGCTGGCACGCGAGACCGGCGACCAGAGGATGGAACGGCTGGCGATGCAGCACCTCGCCCGCCACCAAACCGATGCCGGACACTGGCACCAGGCCCTCAGCACCGCGACCCACGCCCTGGCCCTCGGCAACCAACCGGACACCACCGACATCCCCCACGTCCTGCTGCTCACCATCAGGGGAGAAGCACTGCTGGGACTCGGCAACCACACCGAGGGCATCACCCAACTCGACCTCGCCGCGCGGGAGGCGGAGTCCGCCGGCTACGACGACGGCGCGGTACGGGCACTCACCGCACTGCTGCGCGCAACACCCGACACGGAAGTCCAGGCACGGTACGACACGGCACTCGCACGACTCACCACACGAACCTGAACCCCGGCACACCCTCGCACCGGCGAAGCCCCCGCCGCACCCGAGCGCGCGGGAACGGTCTCATTGATCATGGTTGGAAGCGGTGCGCTGACCTGTGGTTCGTCAGCTCGGCTGATGAGACGCCGGAGAGGCGATTCTCGCCGGACCCGGCATTTTTCGGGGCTGGGTCAGCTTGCGTGGACCCCGGGGTTCATGGGGGTGGTCGAAAAACGAAGTGGGCACGTCCGGCTCGCTCCCGAGTTCGCGCAGAGAACCGGTGCGGCGCCACCGCGCCGCTGCACCGGTGGCCCACCCCGCCTGTTGACGAGTCGATCCGCTGTCATTTTCGGATCAGTAGTCCAGGACGCGCTTGAGATAGGCCGTTCTGGCCGCGATGGCGAGTTGCGAGATGGCCGCCTGCGGCGCGGCGGTGGCGAAGGCATGCCAGGCCCCCGGCCACACGTGCAACTCGACCGGGACTCCGGACCGGGACAGCCGCGCGGCGTAGTCGATGGACTCGTCCCGGAAGGTGTCGACCTGGCCGGTGTCGATGTAGGTGGCGGGCAGCCCGCTCAGGTCTGCCGCGCGGGCCGGAGCCGCGTAGGGCGAGACCTCGGGCCCGCCCCTGGCCTGCCCGAGCAGGCAGGTCCATGCCGTCAGGTTGGCCCGGCGGTCCCAGAATCCCTCGCCGTCGAGTTCCTGGCTGGACGGGGTCCGGCAGCGGTCGTCGAGCATCGGCGCCTGCAGCATCTGGTGGGCCAGGGCCGGGCCGCCGCGGTCCCGAGCCAGCAGCGCCGTCGCCGCTGCCAGTCCACCGCCCGCGCTCGTGCCCCAGATGATCAGCCGTTCGAGGTCGATGGACAACTCGTCGGCGTTGGCCGCGACCCACGCCAGCCCGGCATAGCAGTCCTCGACGGGTGCGGGATGGGGATGCTCGGGAGCCAGCCGGTACTCCACCGAGATCCCGACGACGCCGAGGACATCCACCCACTCGGCGAGTACGTGGGAGAGCTCCCACTTGTTGCCGGAGATCATGCCGCCACCGTGGGTGTGGTAAATGCACGGGCGTGAGCCTGCGCCGCGGGTAGGACGCATGATGAGCAGCGAGATCTCCGGCGCCCCGGCGGGGCCGGGCACCGTGCGTTCCTCGATCTCGACGGCCCCGTCCCGGCGCAGCGCGGCCGCGTCGGCCCCGCCGGGCACCGTCGCGTTCATCTCTCGGTAGGCGGGGATATCGGCCGGCCCGAGCCAGCCGAGTTCTCGCACCTCTTGCGGATAGGTGGCCAGGATTGCGGCCAACTCGGGGTCGAACGGTGGTCGGGAGTACATACTCGGATCCTTCCTTCAGCGGTTCGCCGCCCCAGTGTCCTGGCCGGTCGCCGCCCGATCCACCGCCGGATGGCTCATGTCATCCGCCATATGGCGGATATGGTCCAGTGGTGGAAGAACTGCTCCAACAGCTCTCGGCACTGGATCCCGCCGCCGGGGACGCGGTGCGCGCCATCGCCTACTTCGACACCCTCGTCGAGCAGCGGGCCGGCCTCGATGCCTTCGTCAGGGCCGGGGCCATCCTCTCGGGCTGCACGGCAGGACTGGCCGATCCCGACCGGCACGTCCTGGTGCGCATCCATCCCGACGGCCACCGGCTGGAACCGGCGGCACACGTTCCCTCCTGGCCCGGCACCGCACTACGCGGTACGACCGCAGGCCGGGTCTGGCTCGAACGCACCGGCATGCCGCTGCCCACCGACGCCATCGTTCTCGAACGCCTCGCGGCCGGGGCGGGCATCGTCTTGGACCGAACCCGCGGCCGGGCCGCCACACACGACCCGGCCAGCGTGGAAGTGCTGCTCTCACCCGAGGCCACAGCCGCAGCCCGCACGCAGGCCGTGCGCAGACTCGCCCTTCCCGCGGCGAGATTCAGGGTCGCGGCCCTGCTGGGAAACCCGGATGATCCAACGATCAACCGGTGGAGCACTCGCCTCGGACACGTGACCGCCGCCATCGTCGTCGACGCCACGACCGAGCCCACCGCAAGCCTTGGACCCAGCATCGGGACTGAGCACGGGCCAAGAGCCGGGCTGGGCCCCGCCGTGGAAATCAGTGGGCTGCCGCGATCATGGCACGGAGCGCTGACCGCGTTGCGGCTGACAGCCGAGGTCCACGGTCCGCGCCACCTCAACTACGACGCCCTAGGCGGCCTGGCCCTCGTGGCCGAACACGTCTCCCCGCACAACGCGTTGATCGAGGATGTGCGCGCGCTACGCGCGGCAGAAAGAGCCGGCACCGGCGCACTGGAAACCCTGGCCGCCCTCGAAGCCCACGACAGCCTCCGCCAGGCGGCCACCGCGTTGCATCTGCACCACTCCACACTCCAGGCGCGCCTACCCAAGCTGACCGCTGCTCTCGGGTTCGCCCCCGACACCCCGCAAGGACGCACACGCCTCCACCTTGCCCTGGCCCTCCACCGACTCAACCTCAACGGTCCCCTTCCCTAGCCGCCGAGCAGCAGTGGCAGTCCTCGGGGCGCCCACGTTGAAGACCGTGAGCGCGATCTCGGCTAGATACTCTCGGACCGTGGCGATGTCGTCAGATCAGCGAGGCGTCCACGGTGAGGCGCCAGTGCGCGGACATGCAGGGATATCGCTGGGCGATCTCCCGCAGTTTCGCGATGGCCTTCCGCTTGGCCTTGAGCCGCTTGTACTTCTGGCGGATCCAGCGCACCGGCATCCGGGTCCGCGAACTACCCATCCGCCCCGAGCCGGCCCTGGCCCGCCTTCGCCGTTGGTGGGCGGCCGAGTCGACGAGGCGAAGGACGCCGAAGGGGCGGACGCGCAGTGCGCGTCCTGGCGCTTAAACACAACTGACGCAGCCGACGAAAGTCCAAGTGTAGATATCGGTGGACGCCGAATCATAAAAAAGGGTGGAGGGCGCCGGCTGGGCGGGCGGGCTCTCGGGGAGGCGC
>NZ_JBHXML010000139.1:0-6825 GCF_042720345.1 Kitasatospora sp. NPDC058478
CCCTCCTGGCCACCTGGACCGGCGCCTGCTCGATATGCGGCCAACCCGCACCAACCCCCGACCCCCACCATAGGACCTAACAAAGCCCTACTAGAAGACTGATGAAGATGTTGAAAGCGCGCCCGGCTTGTACCAGTTCGACCTGATTGACATTTACCGGCAATCTGGGGTGAGTCGGGCAGTCAGAGCAAGATCTTCAAGAGGCTTCTAGCGCGGATCCTCACGATCAAAGGGCCGTGACAGCACTGTCCTCGCCCAGCGCGACCGACGCGTCGGGCCGCAGCCCGAACGTCCGGGCGCACCGCGGGTGGGAGATCGGCCACTCGGCGGCTTCCTCGACCGTACGCAGGGTGCGGGTGGCCTTGTCGGGGTCGGAGTGGCTGGTCCATCCGCAGTCGTGGCCGTCGAAGACCTCGACGTGCTGGATTCCGTACTCGCGTGCGGTGTTAAGGGTGCCGGCGTTGCGAGCAACGGCGGAGCGGGCGAGGAGGGCGGCTTCGGCCCAGGCCTGGACGGGCATGCGGGCGCCGTTGCGGTAGACGACGCGGTCGAGGCGGTAGGCGGCGGCGATCCGGGCGGAGAGGGAACGGGCTGCGGCCGTGGCGCTGGCGCGGTCGGTGGCGAGGAGGGGGAGGTCGTGGCGGGCGGCGGAGCGGGCGGCCCGGTAGAAAGCGCCTGCCGCGCGGACGCTCTCCTGCGCCCGGTGCAGCAGTTCCGTGTAGGTGTCGGCGCTCAGAGCCCGCAGGGCGTCCTGGTGGCCGGGGGTCCAGTCGAAGGTACGGCCGAGGCTCGCGGCGGCGTCCCGGGCGGCCTGCTCGTAGAGGCGGGGGACTTCGTGGTGTGCGTAGTCGCGGATCACCCCGTCCACGGTGTGGTGGAAGGTGCGGACGGCGTCGGCGAAATCGGCGAGGGTGGCGGCCAGGCGGGCGGTGCGGCGGCCGTGGGCGAGCGCGGCAAGGACTGCGGCCTGAGCGGCGACGAGGTGCTGCCAGGCGGTGTCGAGGTCACCGACGACGTCTGCCGCGTCGTCCGGCTCGTCAGTGGTGGTCTCGGCGGTGCGGTTCATCGGGTGCGGCGAGCGGGCACGAGCGTGCCGGTGTCGAGGTGGGGGGTGGTGTCGTCTCCGGGCGCGGCCTCGTCCGGTCCCAGGGCGGTCTGGAGTTGGGCGAGTTGGCGTTCGAGGCCGGTCAGGTTGGCCGTGCGATCCACAGTGACGACGCCGTCCACGACGAGGCGCAGCGGGTCGGCCAGCAGCGCAGCACGGCGTTCGACCAGGATCTCGGTGGCGACGGCGCGGGCGGTGCCGAGGCGGTTGTACCGGTTTGTGAGGTCGTCGGCGGGGGTGGCGGTGCCGAGTTGGGCTTGGAGCCAGGCGAGGACGTGCCGTTCCATGCGGTTCTCCTACGAGTGGTCGGGGGTGGTGGTCTCCCACAGGGTTCGCGCCACGTTGTCGAGGCCACGGTCCTGGCGTGGCCTCGACGGGGTGTCCCAGCCGCTGCGGGGGGCTCGGTCTCCGACGCGTCTCCACCCTGCTGCTCGCAGACTGGTGCCCGGTTCGGAGGCGTGCGTGTAGGTGATCATCCGCCGGTAGCCGCAGGCGCGGGCTGCCCGCCATGCGGCGCCGTAGAGGGCTGAGCACGAGTTCGGAGTTCCGTCGGTGGCCAGCCGTGTCACCTCCAGGGTCCATCCGTCGTCGAAGGCCCTCGCAACGGGCCGCCCGATGATGGCGACGCCGACGAGTTCGGTCCCGGCGGCCACGCCGATGGAGAACTTGTGGCCGCGGGGACGACGGTGGTGGCGGTGGAGGCGTTCGACGGCCTCGCACGCTTCGCGGAACCCGAGCGGGGTGATCGTGAGCGGCATGGCGGTGTTCCCGTTGAGGCGTTGTCCGGCAGCGAGCGGTGCCGGACCGGCACCCTGGTGAGGGGTGCCGGACCGGCGGATCGCACTACTCGGTGTCCGCGCTGGCCTTGCGGGCCCGGGTGGTCTTGGCCTCCGGCTCCTCGTCGCCCTGGTCGTCCGGGTCGTCCTCGTCGTCTTCGGAGGGCTGCCAGGCGTCGGGGTTGGTGATGAGGGCGGCCAGTTCCCGGGGCGGGATGTGGTCGGGCAGCAGGACGAGGTGTTCCCCGGTGCCGGGGTGGTCGAGGTGGACCGCGTAGGCCAGGCGCCGCTTGCCCATCACAGGACCTTGGCCACGATGTGGCAGTCCGGGGTGTGCAGGACCGGCATCGCGACGGCTGCGCCCTTGGTCCAGATCTGCACCGGGTCGTCCTGGACACCACGGGTGAGGATGATGCCCGGGGCGTCCTCGCGGGTGATCGACGGGTTGGTGCCGCGGCTGAGGACCAGGGCTTCGGCGGTGACGCCGTACTGCGTCTGGCCCCACTTCTCGCGGTCCGGCGGCAGCATGATCCACCGGTCGTCCGGCAAAACCTTGGTGGCGGTCCCGTCGACGTTGACCTGCGCCTTGTAGAGAGTGACTGGCGGCAGGCCGTAGTCGCCGCGCACCGCGTTGACCTCGGACACGGTCAGGGTCCGCGTCGGGGTGCTGGAGGGGTTGACGGAGCGGTAGTAGGCGGCCCTGTACGCGTTGTTGCGGGCGAGCTGGCTGAACGCCTTCTTGGAGGTGATGACCATCTCCGGCTCGGGCGCGCCGAGGTCGTCCAGGTAGGACATCCAGCCGAGTTCGTCGGCGAGCGGGTCCGACGTCGGGTCCGACCACGGCTTCGGTGCGACGGGCATGTTGCCGGCGGGCACCCCGAAGTCGATCTCGATACTGAGGCCGTTCTCGGTGGCCGCGTCGAGGGTGAACCGGCCGTCCAGCAGCACGTCACCGGCGGCGAGTTCGAGCCGGGATCGGATCGCCTCGATGTGCCGCTCGGCGTCATCGAACAGCAGCTCCAGCAGCCGGTCCTGGTCGGCGCCGTGGGACTGCTCCAGGAGGATCTGCTGCTGCTCGCCCACGATCAGCTTCTGGCCCAGGGCGGGGAGCAGGCCTTCGCGCGTGGTCTCCCACGCGGTGCGGTCGGCGAGCGCCACCGACGCGGAGTAGGCGCGGTACTTGGCGGTGTTGACGCGTCGGCCGTTCTGCTTGATCCGCCACTTGATCTCGTTGGTCACGAGGGTCGGAAAGACCGTGGAGGTCAGCAGGAAGTCGGACGGGGAGGGGATGGCGCGGGCGAAGGTGGTGAGGTCGGCCGCGGAGACGCCCTTGACGAGGTCCTGAATCGTCATCGCTCAGGCCCCCTGAACCCACCGGATCAGGGCGCCGCCGGGCGACGCCGTGATCTTGGTGGTGTCGATCCCGCCGGGGATCTTGGAGGCTCGGGCGGCGCCGTGCCACAGCAGGGCGCACGGGATTCGCGGCTGGTTCGGGGCGAACAGCGCCTCGTCGTAGACCAGTCCGGCGAGGACCTGGCGGCCGTCGGTGGCGGCCGGGTCGTACGGGCCGTACAGGCCGGACGCGGTGATCCGACCGAGGGGCAGGCCGGACACGAGGCGGCTGTAGGGCTGGGTGGAGTCGGTGGACGCGACGTAGTGGGTGCCGGCGGTCAGCTTCGACGCGTCGATGGTGACGGTCTCGGTCTGGTCGGTGCCGTGGGTGGACGCCAGCCACGGGCGTCCGGCGGTGTACGTCGCCGTGGTGGTGATCGGCTGGGTGGTCAAGGGGTGTGATCGCCTTTGCGGGAGCTGGCGGTCACGCACTCACCTGCTGGTGGTGCCGTCCACGTGCGGGGGTGCGGGGCGTGGTCCCCTGGTCCCGGTTCGCTGCCGGGTCAGACGCTCAAGGGCGGCCGGTGCGTCAGGCCGTGAGGTAGCCGCGCCGCTTGGCCATGTCCAGGCCGACGGAGGCGGGCGTGGGGGCGTGGCCGCGCGGCGGCGGCCCGCCGGCGGGCGAACCGCTCGGCGCGGGCGGCGCCGTGACAGGCGCGGCCGCACCGAACAGCTCGGGGCGGCGCTCGGCCAGTACCGTCGCGGCCTCCGTGACGGTCTGCTGATCGGCGTCGGCGGGAATGTCGAGAAGACGGATGGCGTCGTCCAGGGCCTGGCCGGTCGCGCCCAGGCGGCTCAGGGCGGCGTGCCGCACGGCCTGGTTGAGGCGGTCGAGGGCCTGCTGCTCACGCTGGAGCGCGGCCTGTTCGCGCTGCGCGGCGGCCTGCTCGCGGCGCTCGACCTCGCCGAGGGCGGCCTGCTCAGCGGTGCGCTGCGCCTCGACCCATGTCTGGAGGGCGGTGGAGTCGGTGAAGCCGAGGTCGGTGACGAGCTTGCGGATGGCGGCGCGCTCTCCCTGGGACTTCTCGCGGGCGAGGAGCCGCGACAGGGTGTCCTGGGTGATGAGGGTGCTGCCCGGGTCGGTGGCGGCCGGAGGCTGCACGGCGGCCGGGTCTCCGGCGGGCGGGGTGGGGGCAGTCATCGGATTCCTCCGGAACAGCGCCCCCGCGCCAGTGATCAGTGTAGCTACTCCCCCGGCACGGGCGACGGAGGCGAGCAGGCGGCCCAACGAGCCTTGCCCCGGCCACCGGGTGGGTTCCCCTCGGGGAACCCACCCGAAGAGAGACCATGGGTTCCCTTGGGGAAACCCAACAGGTTTCGTCAGGGGAACCCAACAGGTTGCCCTGGGGGAACCCCTTCCTTTCCTGTTCCTTCCTACCTCCTACCTACCCCCCAACCCCCCACGGCTGACGCCGCAGGGGGCCAGGAGAGCCCACCCGAACCGACCTGGCCACACGGGGCCTTGGAAGGCCCTCTACGGGCTCTTGGGGGCGTCGGGGGTGCTCTTCTGTCCAGAGGCCTCCGGGAGGGGCACAGGGGGCACCTCGGGGCCTCCGTCAGGGAGGCCGAGGAAGTCCCGGACCACCCGGGTGTCGCCGGTGGCATCGGCGAGGCGGGCGGCCGAGTCGAAGGAGCGGGCCTGGATGCGGCGGATCTCGTCGGTGATGTCGGTGATCGGGAACCCGGCGTCGGCGAGCATCCGCACGCACGTCTCCAGGCTGAACAGCCCGGCCTCGTAGCCGCGCACCGCAAGGTCGAGCGCCTCGGCCTTGTCGGTGGGCAGGTGCGGGCCCCACACGATCTGAGCGGCCGGCAGTTCCCCTGCGGGCCAGCCAACCTGCCCGGCCTGGAACAGCCTGCCGGCCATCCGGAACAGCAACTGGTACTTGTGGGCGCGGGCGAGGCGCATCTCCCCCACCAGGGAGCCCAGCGGGCCCAGCGACAGCGACAGCGCATACCCCGACGGCACCTCGGAGGGCTTCACCACGCCGAGGCCGGAGGCGGTGAGCCGGGAGTTCCCGGCGACCCGGTCGAGGAGGTGATCGGTGCGCTCGCGCAGCTCCCGCAGTTGCGGGGACGTGTCCAGGGCGCTCATCGACCCGCCCTCGTTCAGCGACCACACGGTGCCCGCCTCAACGCGGAGCGGCACCGGGGCGCCGGTGCTGCGGTCCTTCGGCAGCCGCACCCCCGACAGGGCGACGATCGGCGCGCCGGTCGTGCCGGAGGCCGCCGAGGAGTCCGTGTCCGTGGCCGCCAGCTCGTCGAGACCCTGCATCACCCGGGAGATCACCGGCTGCCCCCAGTGCTCACCGACCTCGACGATGCTGTTCGTGATGTGCACGACCGGCACAAAATCGATTTGTAGATCAAGCCCTTGGAGGACTTCGCCGTCGCGCCGCACCCGGTAGCGGGCCTTGTTTGCGGGCAAGTTGTAGACGGTGTGCGCGGCCTTGAGGTCTTCGAGCAGCCACTCCGCGTCGGTCAGGTAGCAGGTCGTGTGCGACGGCTTGTCCGGCGCCCACGGGTAGGTGCGCGAGATCATGCCGCTGGCCTCGTCCGCGCGGTCTCCGGGCAGCAGCACCGCCTGCCCGTCCTGCCCCGTCGCCCACTCCCTATGCGGCCCGCCCTTCTCGGGGACCACCGGGCGGGTCGCGCCGGCGATCGGCCCCAACGCGTAGGTGATCCTTCGTATCCGCGCCTTCCGTCCGGTAGCCGGGTCCTCGGGCAGCTCCCATGCGAAGTGCACTGTCATGGGGAACTCGCCGCCGTCGGCCTCGTCGTCCGTCCGCTCCGGGAAGTACCAGCCAGGGTCCATCGTGCGCAGCTGCGGCCGCCCGGCCACCGCGTCCCAGGCCAACGTATAGACGCCATCGCCATAGCGCACCGCGGACCGCTCGCACTGCTGCGTCCGCATCGGCAGCAGCTCCCGCCGCGCCCACTCCCGCAGCCGCTCCTGCACCTCGCGGGCGAGCGCGGCCTGCGGCGCCACCCCAGCGCCATCGCCTTCGGCACCCGGCACGACGATCGACTGCGACGGCCCCAGCAGGTAACCAAGCGCAGCCGCGACCAGCTTCGCCGGGTCGCCCAGCTCCCGCCGGTCGAGGCCCTTCTCGTCCCCATCCGCATACGCCAACTGCCCGGCCTGGTTCTGGTCGTAGGCAGCCAAAACCTTGTACGCCTGGAGCCGGCGCAGGTCCTCCAGCGGCACCCAACCAGAGGTGAGTTCACCGAACGGCCCGACGCCGCGCCGCAGCGGCTGAGACATGATCGGCTTGTAGTTCAACCACGACCACGCATCGATGATCAACTCACGCAGGCCCACGGATGCTGCCCTCCCAGGCAACCAGGCCCCACGCCGCCCACCAGCCTAAACGTCGCCACGGAACCGCCCGACTGTCACGTGGCCGCGCCGACAGTCCGCGTGTACTGCCAGGTAGGCTGCCCCGGCCAGCAGGATCGAACGACAGGAGCCACCCGGTGCCCGAGCTGCCACCCCCGATCACCGTCGTCGGGATCGGGGCCGACGGCTGGCCCGGCCTCTCCACCGCCGGC
>NZ_JBHXML010000140.1:0-6144 GCF_042720345.1 Kitasatospora sp. NPDC058478
CAACTGCGTACCGGTCGGACTGTACGAGTACAGCTGGTCACCGCCACCGCCGGTGTTCACCCACAACGGCACCGGCGGACAGGTCAACGCCCGGGACCCGGACCGCTCGCCCGCACCGTCCGCCTGCGGGGCGGCGGCAGCCCTGACGGAGGTCACGCCCCGCGCCGGGGAGGCCTGTGCCGCGCCTCCGCCCCAGCCCGCCGTCATGCCGATGACTGCCAGCCCGATCGCCGCGGCGAGGCCGCCGCGCGAGCGGCAGCGTCTGATCCCTGCCATACCGCCTCCGTTCCAGTCCGGCGTGACCACCGCACGGCTCCACGCCACATCATTTGATGACACTAAGTGCCCATATGAGCACTGTAAGTGCCGTGGCGTGAGACGGCTCGCGGTGGCGATCCGCACCCGAACCAGCCGGCGGCCCCCGCATGTGGGCCATATGGCCCCATCGCAGACTGTGTCGAGGGCTACGGGTGCGCCCCTCGCGAAGGCTGCCCCAGCCGGGTGCGGAGCTCGGCCCGTGACCGGAGGTGCAGACCTGCGCGTGCCGGCTCGGCGTTCCGTCGCGGCCGGGCTGTTGCCAGAGGTGATCTTGGACTGTCCGCTCGCGGTTGTCGGCGGTGAAGGGCTGCTCGGCCGGTACGGTCGGCGTCAGGCCCGGTGGTCGTAGGCCAGGGCCACAGGAACGTGGTCAGGCCAGCGTTCGGCATGGGAGGCCACGCGCTCGGCGTAGGTCTCAACGGCCTTGGCGGCGATGCCAGGCGTTGCGCGATGCAGGTCGATTCGCCCCCTCGACGGCCTCGGTGGGCGGGTCGCCTCTGGCGTCGTGAGCTCCGCCGCGCAGGTTCGCCGCGCCCCGCGACACCTTCGCCGGGACCCGTCTCGCCGAGAGATCACCTCCCTCGCCTCCGGCCGCCCCGCCCGGCGCTCCACCCGCGCCGATACGGGCACCGGCCGAGGCCCTCCCCCCGTAAGAGGGTCTGCTGAATTGCCCACCAGGTGAACCGCCAGGCCGGCCTGCCGCGACCTTGATTGCCTTTGAATGTCGCGGCAGGAGGCAGCCGGCCGGGTGAACCCCGTTCCGCGACACAGCCCTTCTGACCAGCGGCCCAGTAGCCACGGCATGGCCGGAGAGCCCCAAGCGGTGACGTTCCGTCGATGCGGCACTGCGGTACGTATTCGGACATGAGAAGAACTGGCTCTATCACCGCGCTCGCGTTCGCGCTGGCGCTCACGCTGCTCGGACGAGCCGCGCCCGCATCAGCCGAAACCGTGCCGCAGCCGGCACGGGCCGCGCCCGCTACCGCGGTTCCGGCCAACCCCACGGCCGACCAGTTCGACCGTTGGGCCAAGCTCAGCGAGAACCAGTGGCTGGAGGCCCTCGAGGAGGGCTGCATCAAGACCGGCACCGCGGCCTGCAAGATGACCAACCAGCAGGCCCACAAGCTTCTCTCGGACACCCAGAAGCTCACCCGGGAACTGCACAACGAGATCATGAACAACCCGGCGGAAGTCGCCGAGCTCAAGGCGCTCAAAAAGCAGAACACCCGCGCCGTGCAGCTCCTCGGCGGCAAGGCGGTCGCCACCATCTCGAAGTTCGCCAAGAACCCGGCTGTAAAAAGCCTGAATAAATATTCCGATAAAATCGGCGACGTCGCGGGAAATTCGATCAACGGGACATACGCGGTCCACGGACTGGCCGAGGGCACCCAGGAATCGATCAGCAAGGCGATCGTGTACATGGTGCCCGTCCTCGGAGACGTCTGGTCGCTCGGCGAGGCCATCGCGGACCGCGACGTGGAATCCGGAACGGTAGCGGTCATCTCCCTCATCGCGACCGCGGTCGCCTTCATCTACCCGCCGGCGGGAGCTGTGCTCGCGACCGCCCTGGCAGCCTACTACGTGGCGAAGATGATCATCGGGTTCCTGTGCGCCAAAGAACGCGACTGGATCACCGAACCCCCCGGCACCCCACAGGAACTGTTCGAATCAGGCGCCGACATCCGATGGGAAACACACCGCGTCGCCGGAAAAGACGTCGTCGCCATCATCCCGCCCAGCGGATCCGTGAAGCAGACACTGCTGCTGGACTCGAAATGGACCGAATACAACGTCGGACGGCGGCCGGTCAAGTACTCACTCGACGGAAACCTGGTTTTCAGCAGCGCCGGAGCCCCGAAGTCGGTCACGATCTGGCAAGGCGGCCGACAGGCCGGCAGCGCCGACTGCCTAGACGCAGCGGAGGTCTTCGACCAGCCCGAGGTCATCTCCGCCCTCGGGGGGAACATCGGCTGCGCACTGAACTCAACTGCGACCATTTCGCTGGGACATCCCGCCGTTATGGTACTGGAGTACACCTTCCCTAAAAAGAGCCCCTGCCCCGGGACTCCGTGCGTCCCCGACAAGGAAATGAATGTACTCCTCGACGTGAAGTCGGAGGGTAAGACGTCTGTAACTCTGCACCTTCCTTTCCGCTACGCGTTCATTTCGAAGATGTCCGAAGTGTCTGCAAGCGGAGAATTCATCTACACCTACGAAGAATCTTTCGACACCGAGGAAGGGGAACAATCCTCTGTCGAGGAAAAATCAATTTCCAACCCCGAGCACGGGAGATGCTACAACTTCTACTCCCCGGCGGACGCAGTCAAAAACTCCACGGACCATAAGGCGACCGTCTGGTACGGGCCGGACTGCAAAGGAACGAAGGTCACCGTCCCAGTCGGAAAGACCGCCAAGCCCGCCGCAGGTGCCGATTTTGACAGCGTCATGGTCGACTGACCCCTTCAGCATGACAATGCCCCTGCGTTCTAGCGAAATCATGTTCGCCAAGAAGGCTTGAACGAGGCAACGGGATCCCTGCAGATCAATGGCCGACCAAAAAAGTCGATCAATCACACGGGTCCCGTTGCCGTCACGCTCCCAGCAGCGGCTGGGACCGGACGGTCGCGGTTCGTGTTCGAGGTTCCGGCCGGGGCGGCGACCTCGAGAGACAGGCCGGAAGTATCCGGTGCGGGATGCGTACGGTCACCGTGGACGACTCCGGCCTGTGGCCGCCCGACCGTGAGCTGGTCACCGTCCGCCTTCCCAAGCGACACGGCCTCCGGTGCGAGTTCGCCCATCCGGTGCTGCGGCTGGTCATCCTCGTCGAGACCGGCACTCGCGCCGTGATCGGTCCCGAGGCCGAGGGCGAACTCGCCTCTACACAGCACGTCTGCCGACCCACCTGGCACCCGGCTGCTGCTGGCTCCGATGCGGGCGCCCTCCTGCGACATCCACGCCGGGCGCGCCGTCGTCCGCGAACCCATCGCGGGCCGTATGTTCCGTCGGCATCCGGTGTTCGCCCGTGGGTCCTGCTACCAGTGACGTGTTGGTGTCCTACCTGGTGCCGTTCCCCTGGCGCTTGCGGGCCCGGGCGAATCGGGTCAGCAGCGCCCCCAAGGTGAGGAGCCAGCCTCCGGCAACGCCAGCGGCCTGTACCTGGGCGCCAGCGTGGGCGAGGGCGACCCCTTGTTCCTGCGGCGGAGCGGGTGCCGGATGGTGCCCGTTGTCGTGGTTGGTGCCTGGCTCAGTGCCCGGGGCGGTGGCGTCTGGGTGGTTGTCCCATTGGCCGGGGCCGGGGCGGTGGTCGCCCCAGCCGCCGTGGCCGCCGGGGTTGTGGCCGTCACGGGGGGTGCAGGCGACGATGGTGACGGTGTTGCTGGTGGCGGTGACGGGAGTGCCGTCGGGGGTGGTGCCGGTGACAACCGGCGTGCCGGGCCGTTGTCCACCACCGCGATGCCGGTCAACGGCTGGCTGCTTTTATGAACACTTTGAGTAACGTGAAATGGGTCGACCCGCGTCACAATCCGTACCCGAACCACCCGCGGTCGCCGGATATCGGCCACCTGGCCCCATCGCGGCCCTCGTCTGGCGCCCCCGCCGCGGCGGCCCGCAGTCTGGAAGCGCCAGGCACCCCCACCCCGCCTTCCGCAAGGGACACGCAACCCATGACCGCACTGACCAGGTTCGAGACGCCCGAGCCGAACGAGGACCAACTCGTGGCCGAGATGATCGAGGCCATGAACCGGCAGCAGGAGAAGGACTACCCGCCCGGCGCCACCGGCCGGGCCGCCCACGCCAAGCACGCCGGACTCGTCAAGATCACCTTCGCGGTCGAGCCCGACCTGCCGGCCAACCTGCGCGTCGGCGTCTTCGCCCGGCCCCACACCTACGAAGGGTGGCTGCGCTTCTCCAGCGGCAACGGCACACCGCAGTCCGACGACGTCAAGGACCTGCGCGGCGCGGCCATCAAACTGCACGACGTGCCCGGCGAACGCATCCCCGAGAGCGACGAGCCCACCACCCAGGACTTCATCCTCCTCAACACCCCCGCCATCCCGCTCGGCACCGTCAAGCTGTTCCACGACGTCATCACCCTCGAACCGGCCAAGTTCGCCGCCAAGACGCTCACCACCCACCCACACGTCCTCGCCGGCCTGGCCAAGGCCGTCATCACCCCCACCTCACCCGCCGACATCCCCTACTGGAGCAACACCGCCTCCCTCCTCGGCCCCGACCAGGTCGTCAAGTACGCCCTCGTACCGACCTCGCCGTACACCAGCCCAGGGCGCGAGAAGCACCAGGACCACTACCTCAGCGACCACCTCCAGGAACACCTCTCCCAGACCGACGCCACCTTCGACTTCATGGTCCAACTGCGCACCGACCCCGACACCATGCCCGTCGAGGACATCGCCGTCGAATGGAGCACGGACCGGGCCCCGCTGGTGAAGGTCGCCACCCTCACCATCCCCCGCCAGGAGTTCCGCACCGCCGCCCGCAACCAGCTCGCCGAGGAACTCACCTTCAGCATCGCCCACGCACTCCAGGACCACCGGCCCATCGGCGCCGTCGCCCGCGCCCGCATCCACATCTACGGCCACATGGCCACCTGGCGCCACCAGCGCGACCAACGCACCAAAACCACCTGACCCGACTCGATGCCTCTGCAGTGACGAGCTTGCGTTAGATACCGCTGCATGCGTAGCAGTGCCTTTCCTCTGATGCGACGAAGACCTCGGAAGAGGGTCGTCGCCCCAGTGCAGAAGGCGCTTCTGTGTTTCCGACCGCACTCTGGTCTGGCCCGAGCTGAAATGCGCAGGCTAGGTTGTGCCGTCTGCTCGTGGGACTATCCCAGCTGCTGTAGCCACCGCACTGCGCCCGGTACGTCCGGGGCCGCCGGTACGCCGTCGGGCAGCGGCGGGCGTTCCACGACGACCACCGGGAGCCCGAGTTCGCGCGCGGCGGTGAGTTTGGGCGCGGTCGCGGCGCCGCCGCTGTCCTTGGTGACCACGACGTCGATCCGGTGCTCGCGCAGCAGCGCCCGTTCGCCGTCGAGCGTGAACGGCCCCCGGTCCAGCCGGACTTCGAGCGTGGACGGCAGCGGCGGCTCGGGCGGGTCGACCGAGCGGGCGAGGAAGTGCAGGTGGTCGAGGTGGGCGAAGGTGGCGATGCCCTGTCGCCCGGTGGTGAGGAAGACCCGCCGCCCGAGGCCGGGCAGGAGTTCGGCGGCCGCGGCGAGCGAGGGTGCGTGGTGCCAGCGGTCCCCGGGGACGGGCGCCCAGCCGGGCCGCCGCAGCGCCAGCAGCGGCACGTCGGCGGCGGCCGCCGCGAGGGCGGCGTTGCGGGACATCCCGGCGGCGAACGGGTGGGTGGCGTCGACGACCGCGTCCACCCGCTCGCCGCGCAGCCAGTCGGCCAGCCCCTCCGGGCCGCCGAAGCCGCCGATCCTCACCTCTCCGGCGGGCAGCCGGGGTTGGGCGACCCGGCCGGCCAGCGAACTGGTGACCCGCAGGGACGGCAGCTCGACGAGTGCGGCGGCCAGTGCCCGCCCCTCCGTCGTCCCGCCGAGGATCAGGACGTGCCGGGTCATGGGGTTCACGCCCCGCAGGGCTCGTGCGGGCGTTCGCGCTCCGCCGAGTAGAGGTGGCTGTCGCGGAACTGTTCGGCGGCCAGGGTCCGTCCGACCAGGATGACGGCGGTGCGGACCACGCCCGAGGCCTTGACCTGTTCGGCGATGTCGGCGAGGGTGCCGCGCAGCACCAGCTCGTCCGGGCGGCTGGCCATCGCGACGACGGCGGCCGGGCAGTCGGCGCCGTAGTGCGGGAG
>NZ_JBHXML010000141.1:0-6114 GCF_042720345.1 Kitasatospora sp. NPDC058478
CATCATCATCCTCGAAGACCAACTCGAAGAAGCCCTGCGCATCAACGAACAGCTCCGCCGCGACGCCGGACAGGAACCCGCAGCCGACACCTGACCCATCTACCAGGGCGACGAGACCGGCCCGCGGTGAGCACAATCAGCCGCACACCGCAGGCCGCCCAGGACCCGAGTTCCCCGGCGTCCCCGATAGCCGGCCGACCGTTGTCCACCGGCACGGCCGGCCGACACCCTGCCTCACTAGCGCGGACCGGCCCCGGGGTCGCCCGCTACGGCGGCTCGCCGCCCTGTCGAAGTACACGCGCGGGACGTTCATCCACTCCCGTTCCGCCCGGGTCGCGACGCGCGCCCCGCAGCGTGGGCCCGAGCCCGGCCCACTTCCCGCCGACCGGACCGAGCCCACGCTTCCACCGGTCTCGGCCGGCGCCCCCGACCAGGGCTAGAGTCCCCACCGGGCGAGAGACGGCTCAGGAAGGGGCCCCGAGGCCACTTCGCGTGGTCTGTCGGCCCGATAGCGCCGGCCCTTGGGACCGGATCGCTCCGACAGTGTGCGCAGCGCGCAACTTCCTTACCAGTACCTGGGCCTGACTGCTGGTTGGCCGCGGTTCGCCTTGCGCTGAGCGGGTACTCCTTGCGGAGTTCGATCATCCCCCTGCCTTCGACATCCGCCTGCGACCGGGAACGGACGGCCACGTGCTCGACGCGGTGGGCGAACTCGACCAGGACACCGGCCCACTCCTGAACGCCGCCGTTGACTGCGCGCTGGACACGCCTTCCGTCCTGCGGGAACTGGTGATCGACATGTCCCAGGTGGTGTTCTGCGGCTCCGGCGGCCTCAACGCGCTCATCCGCGCCCACCTGAAAGCCCGCGAAACGGGCACGGTAGTCCACCTGCTGAACCCGACCGGTCCTGTAACGGCCCTGCTGCGCCGCACCGGCGCGGACCGGGTGCTGCAGGTGAGCCCCGGCCCTGCGGAGACCGCTTCCGCGCAGGAGGATTCCAGGATCGTGTGACGCCCCGCAGCCCGGGCGCATCCACTGCCGGTAGAAGGCAGCCGACGCTGAGGGCAGGGGCCGAAGCGGCGGCGAAGCGCGCGGTGGGCGAATCATCGGCGGCTGGCGTGTCGGCGCCGACAGGCGGTTTAGAGGCTGATCAGGCCGATGGCGTGGCAGCCGTGGTCGACGACCAGCCACACGGCCAGGCCGCGGGAGCGCATGGTGGTTGCCGCGGTGGTGGCGGGCATGTCGGGGGTGGCGTACGGGGCGCGGTCGAGGACGATGTCGCGGACCGGGGTCCGCTCGGTGTACCAGGACCGGGCCTGGAACGGTGCCAGGTGCAGGCGGGTCAGCAACCCCGCACAGCGGCCGTCGTCGTCGCGGACCAGGAGGTGGTCGGCGCCGGAGCTCTGCAGGATGTCCATCGCCGTGTCGACCATGACGTCGTCGCTGATCTGCAGTTCCGGAGATTTCATGAGGTCGCCCACCGTGACGGTGGTCGCGGAGCGTTCGAGGGTGATGGTCATGGGCGGACTCCTTCGCGTGTCCACCGCCGGGACCGGCGGCGATCGGGGCACTGGCGATGGGACGGCCGGCGGGTGCGCCGGAGCGGGCCGGGACACTTGCTCTCCGCCTGGTGGGCGGTGGAGGCCCGGACCGCGGCGGCGGTCCGGGCCCCTCGTACGTGCTAGGCGGCCAGGGCGACGCGTCGGGGTGCCCGGCGGCGGCCGGAGGAGCCCTGGTTGTCGCGGCCGGCGGCGGTGGCGCGGGTGTCGGTTCCTGCGTAGGCGGGGCGGCTGCGCCGGTTTCGGCTCGTGGAGGTGCTGCGGCGGGGGCGTTCGACGACGGGCGCAGGGATGGTGGTGGGGATGCCGGTGGGCACGCGGGCTCCGGTGATGCGGGCGAGCTCCTCGTCGCCGGCGCTGACGCGGGTGGTGACGGGGGTGATGGCGGCGGTGGTCATCATGCGGGCCATCTCGCGGCGCTGGTTGGGCAGGACGAGGGTGACGACGGTGCCGGACTCCCCGGCCCGGGCGGTGCGGCCGCCGCGGTGCAGGTAGTCCTTGTGGTCGCTCGGCGGGTCCAGGTTGACGACCAGGTCGAGCCCGTCGACGTGGATGCCCCGGGCCGCGACGTTGGTCGCGATCAGCGCGGTGACCTGGCCGGTGCGGAACTGCTCCAGGGTGCGGGTGCGCTGGGGCTGGGACTTGCCGCCGTGCAGCGCCGCGGCCTTCACCCCGTTCGCGAGCAAGTCTTCCACCAAGCGGTCGGCGCCGTGCTTGGTGTCGGTGAACATGATGACGCCGCCGTCGCGGGAGGCGATGTGGGCGATCGTGGCGTTCTTGTCGTAGTTCTGCACGTGCAGGACGTGGTGCTCCATGGTGCTGACCGCACCCGCGGACGGGTCGACCGAGTGGGTGACCGGATCCTTGAGGAAGCGGCGGACCAGGCGGTCGACGTTGCGGTCCAGGGTGGCGGAGAACAGCATCGTCTGGCAGCCCTCGGCGACCTGGTCGAGGAGTTCGGTGACCTGCGGCAGGAAGCCCATGTCGGCCATCTGGTCGGCCTCGTCGAGCACCGTGATGCCGACCCCGTCCAGCTCGCAGTCGCCGCGCTGGATCAGGTCCTTGAGCCGGCCGGGGGTGGCCACCACGACCTCCGCCCCCTGGTTCAAGGCGTGGGCCTGGCGGCCGATCGACATCCCGCCCACCACGGCGGCCATGCGCAGCCGCACCGCGTGGGCGTAAGGGGTGAGGGCGTCGGTGACCTGCTGTGCGAGCTCGCGGGTGGGGACCAGGACGAGCGCCAGCGGGCGGCGGGGTTCGGCGCGCCGGCCGGCGGTGCGGGCCAGCACGGCGAGGCCGAACGCGATGGTCTTGCCGGAGCCTGTGCGGCCTCGTCCGAGGACGTCCCGGCCGGCCAGCGAGTTCGGCAGCGTCGCGGCCTGGATCGGGAACGGCGTGGTGACGCCCTGGCGGGTCAGCACCGACAGCAGGGCCTTGGGCATGTCCAGTTCGTCGAACGCTTCAACGGCCGGCAGAGCCGGGGTGGTGCTCACCGGCATCGCGAACTCGCCCTGTGCGGAGGAACCCTGACGGGCGCTGCGGCCGCGGGCGGGCCTGTCGCCGTAGAAGGAGCTGCCGCCGGAGCGGGATCCGTAGGCGGCGCCGGAGCGGGAGGAGGCCGAGGAGCGGGAGTTGGCGTTCTGGTACGGGGAGCGGCTGGAGCGGTTCATGTGAAACCTTCCTGGGTCGGCACGTCGCGAGGCGGCTCCGCAGCGCGGGGCGCCAGCAGGAGGTCGCGAGGGAACGGGCCGAAAGTGTGAAGCGGGGCGTGGACGGTGAAACCGTGCGGCACGTCACCTTGAGGTCGGCGCTCACCGCGCGGGGCGGGAGCGAAGATCCTCGAACCGTGGGTGTCACGGCAGGGCGCCGATCCGGACGCGGCGCCGAGCGTCTCGCGTGGGGATGGCCGCCGGTGGCGGAGCCAGGGGCCTGAACGGCCGGGGAATGCGCGTGGCGCAATGCCGAGGGGCCCGCACCGGGCATCGTGTACGCGGTGCGGGCCCCTCGCTGCTTGGCGGGTGCCGTGGCAGAAAAACTACAGCGGGCGAATGTTCTCGGCCTGCGGGCCCTTCTGGCCCTGCGTGACGTCGAACTCGACCTTCTGGCCCTCGAGCAGCTCACGGAAGCCGTTGGCGTTGATGTTCGAGTAGTGGGCGAAGACGTCGGGGCCGCCACCCTCCTGCTCGATGAAGCCGAAGCCCTTTTCCGCGTTGAACCACTTCACAGTGCCATTAGCCATAAAGAAATCTCCTTCAAGGGGCTGTCCGAAGCACACACAGTGCGGGCTCCGAGTCGCCGCGATGAGCACCCACCCGGGGAAGAGCCGGGAAACAAAAAGGGCGCCTGCGACACATCAGCAGGCGCACACAAAGTTCATGGGAACCACTACTGCAACTAAGGAGACTCTAGCAGGCCCAGACCCGCCACGGGCAGATATTTCACCCCCGGCTCTGCGGAACCCCCTTGCGGGGCCCCGGCCGCGAGGCGACCGGACCGCCAACACGGCTGGCGAGGAGCCTGGTTGGGCATGCGCACCTGCCCCTACGGTACCGGCCACCGGTCCTCCCCGGGAGCGGAGAGTCGCGCGGGAGCCGAGCGCCCGCCCTTCCCGCGGCAGACCCGCGAAAGCGACGCACCACGCCCACCGGCGCCATCCGAGACCATTGTGGACGGCTTGCGCGAAATTCCTGCCGTAGCTCCGAAATCGAGTGCGCCGAACAAGGCCCGATCCCGCGATTTTCGGCGCATACTGCAGGGAATGACGAAATCTGCAGCAGTTCGCCGCGTCCTGCCCACCAGGCCCTTCACGGCCCGGCTCGAAGCGCCGCGCAAGCACTTCGCCGTCGGCGACCGCGTCACCCACGACCAGTACGGTCTCGGCCGGGCCGTCGGGGTCGAAGGTGACGGCGACATCGCGGTACTCGTCGACTTCGGATCGGGGCGGGAACGCATCACCCAGCCCTATGCCGCGATGTTCGGACTCTGAACCCAGGGCGCACGCGGTTCCCAGCCGGGAACACCGCAGTGCACACGGTGCGCCCCTGGACCGACGCGCCAGTGCGCCGTCCAGGGGACGCACGCCCCGGCCAGGTCGAACGGACATCCGCCGATCCGGCTCCGGAGCCTCACCGGCAATGGCCGGAAAGACATGTGACGATCCGCCGTTGACGGCCGGCAGCGGGCTGGGCAGGCGATAAACTCCGCGCGTGGATGACAAACATCTGTTTGAGTCCGTCTGTGCCGTGCTCCCCCTCCGAGGGTTCGAGCCGGCACCGCCCCATGCCGCCGGACTCTCCGCCCGGCAGCGCCCGGGGACCGGCTTGGTGCTGACATGGAGTCCGGGCCAGGACCTGATCGGACCCACCCTCCACGCCTGCCCGCATCCCGCCGACGCCGCCGGGCGCACCGAGTTCCGCGGCATCCGCAGCGCGCTGATACTGGCCCTGTCGGAGATCCTCGGCGCTGCGGGCTTCACCGTCACCTCTCTCGGAGTCGACCTGCTCGTCACCGCCGGCCCGCACGATCCGGGCGCCGCCCCGGCCCTCACGGCTACTCCCACCTGCCCTGCACCGCGGCGCAGCCGACCGGCACGTCAGGTCGCCGCCGCGTAGCCCCCGGCCGCGCGGCCGGCGCGAGGTCCGTGGCTGCCATGACCGCTGCCCAGGCCCGTGGGTCACGGAGGCAATGTCCTATTCTGGTGGGCATGTCGAACCCTGACGGGCTGCTCGTCGACATCGCGGCGATGGTCGAGTCCGAGCACAGCAACCAGATGTCCCTGACCGTGGTGGTCCCCGGAGCGGTGATCACTGGAAGGCTTGCCCCGGTGACGCTGTGGTGGGAGCGGGTGGCGGAGGTCCTCCAGACCTCGGAACACCTGAAGCCGTTCGCCGCCCTCTTCGCCCCGCCCCTCGACGGCCCGCCCGCACGGCCGACCCATCTGCATCTCCACCGGGCGAAGATCCTTCAGGGCGACTTCGCACTGCCCCACACCGGCGGCATGTACCGCATCGCCATCGAAGACGTCAGCAGCTGGACCATCGGCGACCTCGGCTACTCCGACTCCTGATAGCGACGGCAGGCCAAGTGGCCGCCTGGCTTGGCGTCATACGTCCGCACAGCAAGGAGATGCTGAGCGCGTTGAGCAGGGTGCAGACCACTGGTCCGGGTGCCGTGGAGCCGTCGGCCGGCTCCGGCCAGCGAGACGACGGGCACGGCGGGCGGGCGGAAGGCGCCGACGCCCCGGGCGGTGCCGCCCATCTCGGAGCGGACCATCCCGAGCACCTGTCCGCGGCGGCGTCCGGCCCGGCCGCGCCCTCCAGCCGCCACGTCCTGTACCGCGCTGCGGTGTCACTGTTCGGGGTGAGCAGAGCGTACAGCGCGAGGTCGTCCCATCTCTCTGGCGCCTGCGGCGGGCGGCAGTACGGCTGGAGGGGACTGCAGGCCGGGAGACCTGCCGGTCCGTCAGGTGTCGGCTGCGGGTTCCTGTCCGGCGTCGCGGCGGAGCTGTTCGTTGATGCGCAGGGCTTCTTCGAGTTGGTCTTCGAGGATGATGATG
>NZ_JBHXML010000142.1:0-6097 GCF_042720345.1 Kitasatospora sp. NPDC058478
GGGTGGAGCGGCGGGCGCCCCCCCCCCCCCGGGGGTGCGCCCCCGCCCCGCTCCGGCTCCCGGCGCCGACCCCGACCCTGGCCCCGACCTCGCCCGGTCTGGTTCGCGGTCACACGTCCCAGGTGACCGGGAGGCTCTTCACCCCGTAGATGTCCGCGCTCTCCGGCCGCAGGCCGACCTCCTCCGCCGGTACGGCCAGGCGCAGCGTGGGGAAGCGCTTGACCAGGGCGGTGATCGCGACGCTCAGCTCGACGCGGGCCAGCTGCTGCCCCAGGCACTGGTGGACGCCGTGGCCGAAGGCCAGGTGCCCGCCGTACTGCCGCCGGAAGTCGAGCACGTGGGGATCGGCGAAGCGCTCGGGGTCACGGTTGGCGGTGTTGTACGACAGGATGACCGTCGTGCCGGCTTTGATGGTCTGGCCGCCCACCTCGACGTCCTCCAGCGCCGTCCTCATGAACGACTTGGCGACGCTCAGGTACCGCAGCAGTTCCTCGACGGCCCGGCCGGTGAGCGTGGGGTCAGCACGCAGGTCGGCCAGCTGCGCCGGGTTCTGCAGCAGCGCGAAGGTGCCCAGCGCCAGCATGTTCGCGGTGGTGTCGAGCCCGGCCGCCAGCAGGATCAGGCTGACGCCCCTCAGCTCCTCATCGGTGAGGTCGCTGTCCATGAGGTCGCTGAGCACGTCGTCGGTGGGGTTCGCGCGCTTGGCGGCCACCAGCTCCGCGAGGTACTGCTGGGTCGCCGTGTAGGCCGCGATCAGCTCCTCGTCGCTCGTCTCCCCGTTCACGAACGAGTCGATCTGCTCCTGGAAGGAGCCGCGGTCCTCGTACGGCACCCCCAGCAGCTCGCAGATCACGATGGCGGGGATGGGCTTGGCGAACGCGGTCACCAGGTCCGCCGACGGCCCGGCCGCCTCCATGGCGTCCAGGCACTCGGCGGTGATCTGCTCGACGCGCTCGGCGAGCAGCCGCATCCGCCGCACGGTGAACTTGCCCACCAGCGGCTTCCGGTAGCGCCCGTGCTGCGGGTCGTCCATGAGGAGGAACTCGCCGGGCGGAGCCGGAGGAATCTCGAAGTCGCCCACGTTGATGAGCTCCTTGCGCGAGCTGAACCGCGGGTCGGCCAGGACCGACCTGACCAGCTCGTACCCGGTGATCAGCCAGCCGGCCGCCCCGCCGGGGTGGGTGTAGCGGCTGATCGGGCCGTGCCGTCGGGCGTCGGTCAGCTCGGCCGGCGGGTCGAAGGGGCAGCCGGGCGGGCGCGCCGTCGGCAGCGTGGTGACGGTGTGGACGGATTCACCCATGACCGTTCCTCATCTCGCGGAAATGCTTCTTCGGGACTATTCGAAAGCTACGTTGCATTCAGCATGGTCGCAATGAGTCGTAGGAGTTTTCCCTGTTCAGTAGCGGTAAATTGATGCAATGACGCTGAAGTCGAATGCAATGCCGCATTGCAATGAATGAATGCGAAGGCAATACTGGCGGCATGCCAGGAGGACGACTGACCCAGCAGGACCGCCAGCGCATCGCGGCCGGACTCGCCGACGGGCTCTCCTACGCCGAGATCGCCAGACGGCTCGACCGGCCGACCTCGACGATCAGCCGGGAGATCGGACGCAACGGCGGCCCCAGCGGCTACCGGCCCGAACAGGCGCACCGGGCGACGGCCCAGCGCGCGCGGCGCGGCACCCCGGCACCGCCACCCGCGGACGGGCCCTCGGGCAGCCCGACAGGAGAGGAGATCATCGACATGGCGGTCAGGACGGGGCTGCCGAGGATGACGGCGCGCGTGCACGTCGACCTGCTGCTGTCCGAGGACGGCAGGCGCACCGCGGCCGAGCTGACCCGCAGGCTGAACGTCAGCGCGGCCTCCGTCTCCGTGGCCGTGAACTACCTGGTCCAGCACGGGTACGTCCGGCGCGAACGCGACCCGCAGCGGCGTCGCGACATCTACGTGGTCGACGACGAGGCCTGGTACCACTCGATCATGATCGGCTCGCGGGAGACGCTCGGGACGGCCCAGATCGCGATGACGGCCGCGGCGGAGTTCGGGCCCGACAGCCCCGTGGGGCAGCGGCTCGCCAGGGGCGGGACGTTCCTGGAACGCGTCATCCAGGACATGGTGGAGTCCGCCGACCGCTGGCGGCACCTCCTGACGTGACCTCGTGGCGTTACATCAACTCGCTTTCCCCGCAGGCCAGGTGCCCGTCCGGACCGGTGAGGGGAGTGCCGGCCCGGCCGACTCGGCGCCGGGGTAGATTCCCGGGCATGACGACCACCGACCCGCTGAGCCCGGTCTCCCGTACGGCCCTGTCCGTCGCGCTGGTGCGCGCCTACGAGAGCTCCCGCCCCGAACCGCTGTTCACCGACCCCTACGCCGCCGCCTTCGTCACCGCCTCCGGCATGCCGATGCCCACCTCGGGACCGGAGAGCGGCCTCGCGAAAGGCCTGGTGGTCCACGGCATCCTGCGCACCCGCTTCTACGACGACCGTCTGCTCGCCGCCGGCGCGGACCAGGTCGTCCTGCTCGCAGCAGGCCTGGACGCCCGCGCCTACCGGCTCGACTGGCCGTCCGGCACCCGCCTCTTCGAACTCGACCTCGCGCCCGTCCTGACCTTCAAACAGCACGTCCTGGACGAACTCGGCGCCGACCCGGCCGGCGAACGCACCACGCTGCCCGGCGACCTGCTGGACTCGGACTGGCCGCGCCGCCTCGTCGAAGCCGGCTTCGACCCGGAGCGGCCCACCGCCTGGCTGGCCGAAGGACTGCTGGTCTACCTCACCGCCGACCAGGCGGCCGGCCTGCTCACCGCCGTCGGCACCCTCTCCGCGCCGGACAGCCGACTGCTGCTCGAAAAGGGCCGGGACGTGACCAGCACCCCGCAGGACCCGACCCTCGCCCACATCACCGACCTGTGGCAGGGCGGCCTCGGCCCCCAGACCCACGAGTGGCTCGACGCCCACGGCTGGACCACCCGGCTCACCCTGCTCGACGAGGTCGCCGCCGCGTACGGCCGCCCCTTCCCGCCCGGCTCGGGCCCGAGCACCACAGGGTTCATCGAAGCGGTGCGCACGGCCGACAACGGCCCGGCAGGCCCCGCCCGTTGAGGGCGATCGCCCGGGCGGGGCAGGTCCATGGGCCGGGGCTCCCTGTCCTGTCCCTCGGATCGTCCCTCTGACCGGATCCGTCAGCTGTTCCCCGCCCCCGCGTCGGCCTCGCTCCTGCGCTGCACGTGGGGGCGGGGCCGCCCCGGGGGCTGCTCCTCGCCCTGTAGGCCCTGCGGCGGCCGGTTCGCGGTTCGGTGGTGCTTCGGTGCTGCGCGCTCAACCGGTCGTCGTCCCGTGCGGGATGGTGAGGGTCGTGAGGAGGATGGCACCGGTGGTGGTCCAGCGGCCCTGGCAGCGACCGGGCAGGTGGGGGTGGTGGGCGGTGAAGGTGCGGTCGGGGTGGAGGCGCACGGAGATGCCGGCCAGACCGGTCCAGCGTCGGGTGAGCGGGTAGCAGGCCTTGTACGTGGCCTCCTTGGCGCTGAAGAGCAGTCTGTCCCAAGGGACTTGGCCGTGAGGTAGCCGGTCGAGCCGGTGACGCTCGTCCTCGGAAGCGGTGAGGGCGAGGACCCCGTCGGGGAGCGGTAGAGCAGGCTCGGCGTCGATCCCGAGCGAGACGACATCGGCCGTGTGGGCCGCAGCGCAAGCGGTGTAACCGTCGCAGTGGGTGATGCTCCCGACGGTCCCCGGCGGCCACTCGGGGGCCCCGCCCGGCCCCGGGAGGAGCGGGACCGGCGGGTGGCCGAGCTGGGCGAGAGCACGACGGGCGAGCGTACGGGCGGCGGTGAACTGCCGCTGCCTGCGGGGAGATCGGCCACTGATGTGGGCGCGCTCCGCAGGAAGGAGCGCGCCCTGGGGCGGCGGCCCGAAGGCCTCGGTGCAGTGGACAGTTGGCGGCAGGAGCCTGCCCAGCTCGGTGGTGAGGGTGGTGGTGGTCACCGCTGCGAAGTGAGTGTGAGCTGGTGGATCTGGCGGGCGAGTTGGTGAGGGGCTTCGAGCGGGAGGATGTGGCCGGCGTCGGAGAGGGTGTCGACGGTGGTGTTGGGGAGGTGGGTCTGGAGGGTGCGGATGTGGGTCTGGCCGACGGAGGTGTCGTGGGTGCCGCGGAGGATCGTGGTGGGGGTGGTGATGTGTCGGAGGTGGGGGGTGTGGTCCATGGTGCTGGTGGAAGCGAAGGTGGTGAGACGGGTGTGGGGGTCGGTGTTGGCGAAGAGGCGCCGGTTGGTCTCCTGGGTGTGAGCGGGGGTGTTGGGGTGGAGGGTCTTCTTGAGGAGCTGGCGGCCGAGTCGGGGGTTCCTGAGGGCGCGTTGGAAGGCCTTCGTCTTCATGATGCGGAGTTCGCCCGGAGGGGTCTGCTGGTCGTCGGCGGCGCTGGCGGCGAGGAGCAGGCCGACGAGGCGCTGGGGCGCGGTGCGGGGGGCGTCGGCGTAGAGCTGGGTGGCATAGGCGAGCGCGGCGTAACCGCCGCCTGAGTGGCCGGCGACGACGACGGGGCGGTGGGGGGCGAGGGCGTCCGCGACGGTGGCGAGGTCGTGCCCGAGTTGCTGGATGGTGAGGGCGTTGGAGCCAAGGGTGCTGGTGCCGTGGCCGCGCTGGTCGTAGGCGGCGACGGTGTGGCCCTGGGCGGCCAGCAGCCGGGCGGTGGCGTGCCAGACGGTGTGGGTGGCGCCCCAGCCGTGGGCGAGGACGATCAGGGGCGTGGTGGTGACGGTGGTGTCGTGGGGGTCGATGTGGGCGGGGTGGTGGATGGCGACGGTGAGGCGGGCGCCGTCGGGGGTGGTGGTGGCGAGGTCGGTGATGGTGACGTCGGCGGTGGTGGTCACGAGGTGCTCCTGTCTGCGTCTGGGGTGTCTGTGGCCCGTGTGAGTTGGTGGTTGAGGTTGGTGAGGGCGTTGTGGGTGGCTTTGGTGTGTTGGTTGGGGATGGTGTGTTTGGGGAGGAGGGTGGGCCATCCGTGGGGGGTGGTGGTGAAGGTGATGGTGAGTTTGGTGTGTTGGTTGTTGTGGGTGGGGGTGAGGGTGTAGGTGGTGGTGCCGGTGAAGTGGCCGGTGTGGGTGGTGGTGAGGGTGTGGGGGGGTGTGGTGTGGGTGGTGGTGGCGGTGGTGTGGATTTTGGGTCCGGGTTTGGTGTGGCCGTTGGGGTGGATGGTGATGTGGGTGGTGCCGCCGGGGTGTTCGGGGGTGGGGTTGCCGGGTTGGTGGGTGTTGTGGGGGGTCCACCAGGTGGTGGTGCCGTTGAGTTCGGCGATGAGGTGGTTCCAGACTTGTTGGGTGGGGGCGTGGATGATGGCTTCGTTGATGAGGTCGTAGGTGTGCATGGCGGGCCCTCCTGTTCTTTCCTGATGTCCTGATGTCTTGAGTTCCTGAGTTCTTGTTTTTCTGGTCTCTTGCCTTCCCGCTTATCCGGTCTTCTGTTCTTCTGGTTTATTGGTATTTTTGTCTGTATTTCTTTTTGTCGCTTGTCGCTTGTCGCTTGTCGCTTGTCGCTTGTCGCTTGTCGCTTGTCGCTTGTCGCTTGTCGTTTGCGGTTTGCGGTCTGGGTGTCTGGCGTTTTGTGCTTTTCGTTTGTGGTTTGTTTGTTGGTTTATTTGTGTTTTTGTGTGTGCGTGTTTTATTGGTGCATGTCTGCTGTGTGTCTGGGCTTGCTGTGTGTCTGTGTGTGTGGCGTTTTCTGTTTGTGTGCCGGTGCTTGTGCGCCTATGTCTGTGTCGGTGCCTGTGCTTGGTGTCCGTGGCCGGTGTTTGTGTGCTTGTGCTTGTGCTTGTGTGCCAGCGGCCGGTGGTTCGTGGGCCTGTGCGCCTATTCCTATTCCTGCGCCTATGCCGGCACCTGTGCTTGTGCTCGGTGCCTGTGCCTGTGCTTGTGCTCGGTGTCTGTGGCCTGTGCTCGTGTGCCTGCCTGCGGTTTGCTGTGCGTGTTTCTGGTTCTGTGTCTGTCTGTGCCTGCCTCGTGCCTGTGCTTGTCTGTGTCTGTCTGTGTTTGTGTGTGTTGTTAGGGGAAGATGTTTTGGCCGGGGGTGAGGGTGTGGGTGGGGTCGTATTTGTGTTTGGTGTT
>NZ_JBHXML010000143.1:0-5344 GCF_042720345.1 Kitasatospora sp. NPDC058478
GTGGCGGATCCGCCACCCCGGATCCGCCACCGTGATCGCCACGGCCGTTCGGACGCTCCACCGTGCAAACCGGCCCGGGAGCAAGCACGGTGGGGGCGTGCTGAGGAGAAGGCTGGCGGCCCTGTGCGCCCTGTGCGTCCTGCTGTTCTGCGTGCCGGCGACCGGCGTGCAGGCCAGGTCGCCCGGGTGGGCGGTCGTGGTGGTGGACCAGGAGTCCCGTAGCGTCCTGGTGCTGCAGAGCGCCGAGGAGCTGATGGCCTACCGGGGCCCGGGGCGGCTGCCGGTCGTGTGGGGCTGGAGCGCCGACCGGGCGGCCGGGCTCGCGGACCTGACGCCCGCGCGGAGCTGGACGAATCCGGACGAGGCGAAGAGCCGGGTCCGGCAGGGCCGGCGCTACCTGCTGACCACCGCCTCCGGCGGCCTGGCCGCCGTCGTGGACACCACCACCGGCGCGACGCGCTGGGCGGCGGACCTGGGCGGGGCGGCCAATCCGCACAGCATCGAGCTGCTGCCGGACGGCAACGTCGCGGTCGCGGCGAGCGGCGGCGGGTGGGTGCGGCTGTACGCGGCCTCGCAGGGGCCGCGTGCCACCGCCCACGCCGGCTACCCGCTCCCGGGCGCGCACGGCGTGCACTGGGACGGCCGGACGGGCCTGCTCTGGGTGCTCGGCGACGACGTGCTGACCGCGCTGCGGGTGGGCGGCACCCCGGCGGCGCCCACCCTGACCGCCGTCCGGTCGACGCCGCTGCCCGACCACGGCGGGCACGACCTCGCGCCGGTGCTGGCCGAGCCGGGGCGGTTCTGGGTGAGCACGCTGACCGGCCTGTGGCGGTACGACCCGGCGGCCGACCGCTTCACCGCCGTGCGGCTGGACGACCCCGCAGCCGTCCGGGATGTGAAGAGCGTCGGGGACGAGCCCGGCACCGGACGGCTGCTGACCGTGGCCCCCGACCACAGCGGGCCGTGCTCCTGGTGCACCTCGGTGATCACCCTGCACCGGCCGGACGGTACGCGGACCCTGCGCGGGACGCATCTCTACAAGGCGAGGTGGTGGGGAGGCTGGTAGCAGATTTGCGACGCGCAGGTGCCGGTTTCGGGGTTCGGGTCGGCGATGCCACCCGTTCTGCCGACGGCATTCGGATGATGGGGCATATTGTGTACCCCGGCAAACTACTCCAATAGAAGTGAGTTTCCCGTCGCCGTCCGTAAACCATCCGTCCACCGTGTCGGCTGGGATAGCGTCGAAGGCGTCGGGGGGCCGACACCGATTCGGTGTATTCGAACACTAGCTACCGGGCCGTAATGGCCGGATTGAGTCATGGAGAAAAACGTGTCGAATTTGATGCCGGAAAACATGCCGGAGAAAATGCCGGACACCGTCGACGACCTGCAGCTCGCGGCGGAATCGCTGGCCGCTTTCCCGGCCCGGGGCGCGGCCGGAGGCGCGGATGTCACCGAGCGTCTCGCGGCGGTCGCCGAACTCTGCCGGTCGGTTGACGCGGTGCTCGACAGCCTGGTCGTCCAGGTCGCCGCGGAAGCGGCCGAGGAGGGTTGGACGGCGGCCCGGATGGCGGCGGAACAGTCCGGTTACTACGCCAGGTTGCGCCGGGCACTGCTCCCCGCCGCGACCGGCGCCGGGCTGACGCAGCAGTGAGCGCGCTGCACCCGGGCGTGCACGTGCTGTCCTGCCCCACCCGGTGGAGCGATGTCGACGAGAACGGGCACATCAACAACGCCCGGCTGGTCGGCTACGTCCAGGAGGGGATTTACGACATGTTCTGCCACCACGAGACCGCCGTCCGGGACGCCCTGTTCCCGTCCGGATTCATTATCGCGCGGCACGAGATCGATTTTCTGGAGCAGTTGTACCACCGGCCCGAGCCATTGTCGGTGCAGTTGACGGTTGAACGGATCGGGCGGAGTTCCACGCATATCGTGGTGGATGTCTGCCGTGACCCGCTCACCTTTATGCGGGCCAGGACCGTGGTGGTCGCGCGGGACCGTGAATCAGGCCGCTCGCGCAAACTCAGTTCGAACGAGCGGAGTTTTCTCGAGGCGTTTATGCCGGACGAGGTGCGGGCCCCCGCCGTGCCGGCTGTGCCCGCTGTGCCCACCGCACCGGCCGTGCCGGTCACGGCGCCGCCGCCGCAGCGCGTGGCGGCCCGCACGGGTGCCGCTCTGCCGCACCGCACCCGCAGACGGTGTCGGGCCTCGGCGGCCTGACACCCGGGCCCCTGGTGGCCCCGCGCCGGGCAGGGCGCGGGCCGGCGACGTGATCGACAACGGCGTCGATCCGTCCGGCCGGTCTCCCTGCCGCCGTGCCGCAGTACGCTGAGCAGCACGGGCACCGGCGAACCCCAGGCGGTCACGGGCCGTGACGGCGCAGCCGACCGGACCTCGCCGCCACCAGCCGTCCGCCACCAGCCGTCCGCCGCCATCGGGCCACCGGGCCACGGATCGTCCGCGCGAGGGCCGACGGCTCTCGGCCTCCGGCCTCCGGGCGGAGCGCAGCCGGTCCCCGCCGACCGGAAGGAGGACGCGATGACCATCTCCCCGGAGGACTTCCGCGCCCGCGTCGTCGACTGCGGGGAGTACCCGAGCGAGGCGGAGGCGGAGCACGCCATCCGGGTCGTGCTCGCACTGCTCGGTGAGCACCTGGTCGGGGCCGAACGGGCCGAGCTCGCCGATGCGCTGCCCGAGGCGTACGCCCCGCTGCTGCGCGATGCCGGGCCCGCCGCCGAACCGCTGACCGCCGAGCGCTTCGTGCGCGGTGTGGTCGGCTGGATCGACGGCGCGACCGAGGCGACCGGGCCGTGGGACATCGGGGCCGTGCTCGGCACCCTCGCCGACCTGGCCCCGGGGGAACTGGTCGACCGCGTGGTCGAGCAGCTCCCGGACGGTTACGACCTGCTGTTCGGCCACCCGGTGCCGGCCTGGGCCGGCGCGCCGGTGGTGGCCCGGAACAGCTCCGCACCCCGGCCGGTCAGCTCGACCGGTCCGGCGCCCGGCCGCAGGTAGACGGACGCGCCCCGGGGGAGGTCGAGGTCCGCGAAGCCGGGGGCGTGCAGTCGGGCGCGGCCCTCGACGCACAGCAGGATCTGCGGGGTGGGCAGCTCGGCGCGGACGGCGGCCGGGCCCGGGCGCAGCCGGGAGAGTCGGAACTCCTCGGCGGGGGAGGGGAATTCGTCCTCGAACCGGTCTCCTGGGAGCGCCGTGAGGACCTGCGGTCCGCCGGTGTGGAAGGACGTGACCGCCAGCAGGCCGTCGACGTCGACGTGCTTGGGGGTGAGCCCGCAGCGCAGCACGTTGTCCGAGTTGGCCATCAACTCCACGCCCACGCCCCGGAGGTAGGCATGCGGCACGCCGGCGTCCAGGTAGAGGGCCTGGCCCGCCGCGAGCCGGACGTGGTTGAGCAGCAGCGCGGCGATCAGGCCCGGGTCGCCGGGGTACTGCGCGGCGGCGCGGGCGTAGCCGGCGCAGGCCTCGGCGAACGGGCCGCCCTCGGCCGCGAGCCGGTGCAACGCCCTGGTGATGTCGCGGAGTTGGGGGACGGTGGGACGGTCCTCGGCCAGGACCCGGCGCAGCAGTGCGGGCAGGACCTCGGCGGCGGGGTGCGCGCGCAGGTCGTCCGCCCAGCGGGCGAGCAGCGGGACGGCGAGCGCGTCCAGCAGCCGGGCCGTGTCGGGGGCCGGGCGGAATCCGCACAGTGCTTCGAAGTCCCCGAGGGCGCAGATGAGTTCGGGCTTGTGCCCGGGGTCCTTGAAGACCCGCTCGGGTGCGTCGAGCGGGACCCCGCGGGCTTCCTCGGCCGCGTACCCGGCCGCCGCCTGGGTCCGGGTCGGGTGGACCTGGAGGGAGAGCGCCCGGTCGGCGGCCAGCACTTTGAACAGGAACGGCAGCGCCGGGCCGAACCGCCCCACGGTGTCCGGCCCGAGCATGGCGTTCGGGTACCGCTGGATGAGTTCGTCCAGCGGCTGCGGTCCGCCGGCGCCGTCCGGAGCCAGCAGCTCGGAGGGCGCCGACGGGTGTGCGCCCATCCACAGTTCGGCCTGCGGGGCGCCGGTCGGCGCGGTGCCGGTCAGTGCGGGGATGGCGGTGGGCGAGCCCCACGCGTACGGGCGGACCGGGTTGTGGAGCAGGGCGAAGGGCGGGAGCGACATGGCGCGGCCTCCGAGGGGTTCGGGTCAGCGGCAGAGCGCGGCCGCGCCGATCAGCCCGGCATCGGTGCCGAGTTCGGCGCGGCGGACGTCGAGACCGCGGATGTAGGACAGCGTGGCGTAGCGGTCGAGGTGGCGGGCGAGCGGTGCGAACAGGACGTCGCCGGCGGTGGCGACGCCGCCGCCGACCACCACCCGGTCGAGATCGACCAGGGCCGCGGTGGCGGCGATCCCGGCGGCGAGGGCCTGGGCGGCGCGGTCGAAGGAGGCGAGCGCGACCGGGTCGCCCGCCTCGGCGTCGGCGGCGACGGCCCGGGCCGAGCGGTCCTCCCCGGCCGGGCGCCAGCCCTCGGCGAGGGCCCGGCGGGCGATCGCGGTGCCGCTGGCGAGGCCCTCCAGGCAGCCGCGCGAGCCGCACGGGCAGGGCTCGCCGTCCAGGTCGACGCTGATGTGGCCGAGGTGGCCGGCGTTGCCGCTGGGGCCGGGCCGGACGGCGCCGTCGAGTACCAGCCCGGCGCCGACCCCGGTCGACACCACCAGGCACAGCGCGTTGGCCGCGCCCCGGGCGGCGCCCTGCCAGTGCTCGGCGGCGGCCATCGCGACGCCGTCCCCGGCCAGGTGGACGGGCAGCCGCCGGGCGGCCACCGCCGGGTGCGCGGCGACCTCGGCGACCAGCGGGAAGTCGAGCCAGCCGGGGATGTTGACGGGGCTGACGGTGCCGGCGGCGAGGTCGACCGGGCCGGCGCTGCCGATCCCGACGGCCGTCACGGCGGCCCAGTCGCCGGTGGCGGCGAGCCGGTCCAGCACCTCGTGCACGACGGCGAGCACGGTCGCGCCCGGCTCCCGGGCCGGGGTGGGCAGTTGGTGCCGGTGCCGCAGCCGCCCGTGGCCGTCGACCAGCGCCCCGGCGATCTTGGTGCCGCCGATGTCCACGGCGGCGAACAGCGGGGTGGCGGCGGGCGGCGGGGTGAGGGTCATCGCGGCGGACTCCAGGCGGGTTCGGGCGGGGGTGGCGCCCCGGCGGGCGGGCCGGGGCGCCGATCAGCGTAGTGCGGCATACGGCGCGCGGCGGGCGGGGGGGGGGGGGGGGGGGGGGGGGGGCCCCCCCCCCCCCACCCCCCCGCGGGACGACCCCCCCCCGCCGGAAGGCGCCGGGGAACCGCCGAAAGAAGCCACCGCCGCCCCCC
>NZ_JBHXML010000144.1:0-4614 GCF_042720345.1 Kitasatospora sp. NPDC058478
GTCGGGGTCCGCGGCGGACACCACCGGGCGGGCCGCGGCCAGGGCCGCCGCGGCTGCCGCGGGCCGGGCGGCCACCGCGGCGGGCCACGGCGGGAGTTCGCGGTCGTCGGGGCGGCCCGGCCGGTCGGCGCCGTCGGGGTGGTCAGCGCGGTCGGGGTGGTCGGCGTTCCCGGGGCGGCCCGGCCGGTCGACCAGCAGGTCGTACTCGCGCAGGCGTGCGGTCACCGTGGCGAGCGCCGCCTCCACCCGGGCCGGAACGGCTTCCGGGTGCCCGTCCGCCTCGGGGCCCAGCCGGGCCTCCAGGAGCTTCCACAGGGCCGGCAGCGCCCGACTGCCCTCCAGGGTGAGGCTGGTGCCGCGCCCCCGCAGGTGCAGCCCGTCGCGCAGCGGCGTCACCGCCACGCCCGGGCGCAGCCGGGGACGGGGCTCCGGGGCCGTCACGCCGCCCCCTCGACCACGGCGATCACCTCGTCGACCCGGTCCCGCCACTGGTGCCCGGTGAGCTCCGGCACGCTGCGCACCACCAGGTGGGCGGCGAGGTAGCGTTCCACCGGCCGGACGTCACAGATCGCGAGCAGCCTGTACAGGCCGTTGGTGCAGGCCCGGTAGATCAGGTAGTCGGGGCGGCTCCACATCGTGCCCGCCGGGTCCGACCGGTGCAGCAGCTGGTGGAACTCGCTGTAGACGGTACGCAGTTCGGGGTTCCACCGTTCGGCGGTGGCCCGGTCCCCGAGCGCGGCGGCGCGGTCCCGGTACTCCGACCGGTCGCCGCCGAGGTCGGCCCCGGCCGCCAGCAGTTCCTCCGCCCGGCGCCAGGCCGTCGCCGACCAGCGCGCCCAGTCCCGCTCCCAGCCCTTCGCCCCGCCGTCGACGATCCGGCCGACCAGTGCCGTGACGGCCCGGCCGCTCCCCTCCCAGTGCCGCTCGAACGCGTCCCGCAGCCGCCCGTCCGGATCCTCGTGGACGAGGAAGTCCTCCAGGTGCGAGAGGAAGGAGTAGTGACCGCCGATCAGCCCGTCCGGGTGGGCGGCCGCGTGCGCCGCCAGCGCCGCCGCCACCAGCTGGACCCTGGCCTGCGGCGTGTCGCCGTGCGCCCCGAGGAAGTCGCAGGCGGAGCCGACGGCGGGCAGTCCGAGTCGCAGCAGTTCGTCCCGCAGGGCCGCCGCGTCGGGCCCGAGCAGCGCGTCCAGGGAGGTCGCGGCCCCGGCCTCGACGGGCTCCACCCGGACGGTGTTGTCCGGCACCAGCGGACCGTACGGCGGCGCGACCAGCTCGACCCGCCCGGCGACGGCCGCCTCCGCCAGCACCTGGGCGTCGGTCCGGTCCGCGACGGACGGATGGGCGGCCGTCCACGCCCGCAGCGCCGCCGCGGAACGCTCGGCCGCGGCGGCCACCCGGTCGGCCGGGCCGGACAGCCGCAGGCGCAGGTGCGGTCCGAACCGCCAGTGCCGCTCGACGTGCACGCCCAGGCCGTCCCCCGCCGCCTGCCGGGCCAACGGCAGCACGGCCTCGCGCAACGCCCGGGCTTTGGTGGGCTGGTAGTAGTACAGGACCACGTCACACGCCGTCACGGCCCGCGGGCCACCGGCCGGATCACTCATCGAACGCCTCCTCGACGCTGCACGGATGGACCTCTACGGATGGGCCTCTACGGATGGGCCTGCACGGATGGGACTTCGTCTCCACTGCGGCCCCGGTGCGGCGGCCGCTCACCACTGGCTGCCGCCGGGCCCTGTCCGGGCGGTCACCCCACGCCCCGCTGGGACGGCGGTGGGCCGGGCAGGGCGGTACGTCTCGGCGACGAGTTCCACGGCCCCGGTCGGCCGGGGCCGGCCACCGAGCGCCGGCAGGGCCTCTTCGAGGACGACGCCGCGGGGGTGGCGGGTGAGCCATTTGGCGAGGTGGTGCAGGTGGAGGGGGTTGCCGAGGTCGACCGGCTGCGGTTTGGGGGCGCGCAGCCGGGCGATGAAGGCGTCGACGGCGTGACCCTCTGCGGGGCCGGTTTCGGGGCCGGCTGCGGGGCCGTCCGGCACGGGGTGCAGGAACAGCTGCTCGGGGAGGTCGAGGAGGGCCCGCCAGCGGGCGGCGGTGGCCGCGGGCACGTCGCCGGGGCCGGTCTCGGCGGCGAGGTCGGCGCGCAGGGCGTCGAGGACGGCCGCGGGCAGGTGCCAGCGGCGGCGGGCGAGGACGACGTGGCCGTAGCGCAACCGGGGTGTGCGGGTGACGGTGCCGCCGGGAGCGGGCAGGGTGGTGCGGGGCAGCAGCGGGCGGAAGTCGACGATGCCGTTGGGGTGGTCGGCGAGGAGGGGTGCGAGCCGTTGCGGCAGCATGATCGGCGCGAGGAAGCCCAGGTAGAGCACGTCGAGGGCTTCACCGGTGGTGCGCAGCCGGAACCGGAGCTGATCGGTGGCGGGGTCGTGGACGAGGTCGAGGTCCGGTTCGGCGAGGTTGGTCCAGCGGCGGTCGGGGCCGATCTCGTCGGCGAGCAGCCGGGGGTGGAGGTTGGCGTTGAAGCCGCCGACCGGGCGGATCTGGGCGGCGCGGGCGCCGTCGCCGAGGCCGCGGCGGATCTGCCGGGCGACGTCGGCGGCCTGTGGCGTGCCGGCGTCGAGGAAGCGGCTGGTGAAGCGCCCCCAGCCGCCGTAGACGTGGTTGACGCACAACAGGCCGTCGGCGAGGTCGTGTTGGACGAACCAGGAGTAGCTGAGCGGCCGGGCGGCGGTCCAGTCCGGCAGGCGGGCGGCCAGGGCGCGGATCCGGTCGGTGGGCAGCAGCAGCTCGCCGTCGACCACGGGTGTGGCGGTGAACTCCTCTCGCAGGAGGCGCAGTTCCGGCGGTCCGGCGGTCCGTCCGGCGTCGGCCCAGGCTTCGCCGGCATCGGCGCCGAACTCCCACGGGGTGACGCAGACGCCGCCGACGCCGTAGCGGGCGACGAAGCGGTCCCGGGCCGCCCGGCGCATCAGGTGGCCGAGGTCGAACAGCTCTGCCAGGGCGGTGAGTTCGCCGAGCGCGGCCCGGTCGGCGCCGTCCAGGTCGTGTCCGGTCGACCGCGGGCCGGGCTGGATCGGCCGGGCAGGCTCCAGCCGGGGCCGCGGCGGCGCTGCGGCGTGGACGTCCTCGGTGAGCACCGCGAGGGGTGCGGCGTGGACGTCCTCGGTGAGCACCGTGAGGGGCGCGGCGTCGGGCGGGACGGGCCGACCGGCGTCGGCGAGCAGCCGGCGCCAGTCGGCGGCGAGAGCGGCGAGCAGCGCCGGGCGCCGCTCCGCCTGGGTCGTATGGAACTGGGCTGTGTGATCGGAGAGTTGGTGGAGGCGTCGGCTCAGGTCGGCGTCCTCGGGCCACTGCCGCAGCCAGTCGCCGAGGCGTCGCAGCGGGTCCTGGTCCTGCGGATCGACGGGGTCGGCGGGCACGAGCAGCCGGGCGTCGAGGAGTTGTCCGACGAACCGGTGCACGGCCGGGTCGCCGTCGGCGCGGCCGAGGGCGGCGGTGAGGCGCTCGGTGAGCCGGGCCGGAGTGTCCGGGGTGTCGGAGAGCGCGCCGAGGAGCGCCAGTTCGGGGCGGGCCGCGAGTTCGACCTCCTCCTCGCGGGTGACCAGGTAGCGGCCGCCCGCGAACACCACCCGGGTGCGGGCGTAGCGGGCGCGGTCACCGTCGATCCGGGCGGCGCTGGCCATCCGGTGCGGCAGGGTGCGACTGCGACGGGGTTCGTCGAGCAGGGCCTGGACGAGGGCTCCGACCAGCGTCCGGTTCTCCTTGACGACCGCGCGCGGGGCGGTGTCGCCGCCCGCCGCCCAGCCGACGGCGGTGAACCAGGAGAGCGGGCTGGTCTTGCTGGTGGCCCGCAGGGCGTGGCGCAGCACCGCGGCCTCCTCCTTGCGCGCCCGGCCCCGCCGTTCCCCCGCCGCACCGCCGTCGCGCGCCGTGTTGCCGACCGCGCGCAGCAGGTCGGCGCTGGTGAGGGCGACGGCACGGGTGAACGCGGGTGAGCGGCAGAGTTCGGCGAGGGCGGCGCGTTCGGCGGCCAGTGCGGGCGCGACGGCGGCGGCGAGGTCGTCGAGCAGGCTGGTGCGCCGCGCGCGCAGCTCCAGCCACTCGGCGAGGCGCGGGGTTCGGGCGGGGAGGTCGGCGAGCCGGGCGAGCAGGACGGCGCGCGGCGGGCGCCCGTTGTGCAGGTCTCGGCGCAAGGGGAGCACGACCTGCCGGTGGAACGCCTCGCCGTGGCCGGCGCGGCCGGCGTGGAGGTCGTCGCAGAGGGTGGGCCGCAGAGCGGCGTCCGCGGCTTCGACGGCGGTGAGCCGGGCCAGCAGGGCCCGGACGGCGGCGGCCGGGGCCGACTGGGCGGGGCGGGCGAGGACGGTGGCGCGCACCAGGGTGTACGGCGCGGTGCTGACGGGTGGCGGCGCCGGGGCCTCCTGCGGCCGGGCGGGGTGGGTCAGGGCTCGGTGCGGCATGGCGGGCTCCCTCCGACGGACCCGTGGGGCGGACAGACCTGGGTGCTGCTCGTCTCGGCGGGGGGGGGGGGGGGGGGGGGGGGGGGGGGGGGGGGGGGCCCCCCCCCCCCCCCCGGCAGCACGGGGGGGGGGGGGGGGGTGCGCGAAAAGGGCGAGGCCGGCG
>NZ_JBHXML010000145.1:0-4607 GCF_042720345.1 Kitasatospora sp. NPDC058478
GCCGCGCGGGACGCGGAGGGCGGCCCCGCGGGCCTGGCCCTCCGCGCGCAGGCGCACCTCTTCAACACCAACGCGTCGCTAAACACGCTCCGTCCGAGTACATTCGCCGCCTCACCATCCCCCGGCCGAGCAGCGGCGGGACGAGCACCACGGCGAGCAGTTCGAGGGCGGTGAGCGTGCTCAGCGTCCAGTCCTCGGGCTTGCCGGCCACCTCGACCACGTTCGCCGCGACCTCGGTGCTGCCGCCGCGACCGCGGGCGACGACCTGGCCGGTCTGCGGGTCGACGACGTCCTCGGTGCCCGGGTCGCCCGGCGCGGCGCCGGCCGCGTTCGGGTCCGTGCCGGCCGCGCCGTCGGCAGCTGCGCCGCCGTCCCCGGTGCCGCCGGTGCCCGCGCCGCCGCCGCCCGTACCGCCACCGGTACCGCCGGTGCCGCCGGACGTGCCTGCGGCCGTGCCGTTGCCGGTCCGGCCCGAACCGCCGGCGGCCGTGCCGCCCGTGCCGCCGGTACCGCCCGTGCCGCCCGTGCCGCCGGTCCCGCCGGCCGCGCCGCCGCCGGTGCCGCCCGAACTACCCGCGCCCGAACCGGTCTTGACCGGCTGGCCGCCCTGCACGGTGCAGTCCAGCGGAGCGCCCTGCTTGTCGCAGGGGCTGGGCTGCGGCGCGTTCTTGAGGACGGTCAACTCACCGGCCGAGTTGAAGGTCGGGTTCGCGCAGTTGGAGAGGGTGTCCGGGTCGACGGGGCTGGCGTTGCCCGGGATGCTCTTGGTCTGCAGCAGCCCGCCCTTGACCAGGTTGCGCGGGATCGGCGAGTAGCCGAGGCCGTCCGCCTCGCCCTGGCCCTCGCACAGCACGTAGGCGAGGAAGCGGCTGAGGGCACCGCCCTTGTCGTTGTTGAAGCGGGGCGGCGGCTTGAGCTCCGCTCCGGCGCGCGGCACGATCACGTAGCTGTAGCTGGAGATCGGGTAGGCGCGGGGGTCGTCCATCGTGTAGACGCCGTCGAGGTTCTGCTGGAGGTAGTTCGGGTCGGTCGCCGGGGTGTTGTCGTCGACGCCGCGGATCTTCGCCGCGGTGAGCGCGACCGCCACGTTGGAGGCCGTCGGCAGGGAGTAGTAGCCGGCCTTGTTGAGCACCTTCACGACCGGCCAGTTGCTGCGCTTGGCGAAGGCGTACTCGTCGTAGCCGATGGTGCCCTGGCCGATCGAGGACTTGATGTAGCCCGCGACGATGTCGGAGCCGTTCTGCGCGGTCATCCGGCCGGACGGCGGGTAGAACTCGGTGTAGTCGCCGCAGGTGGTGCCGTTGACGGACTTGCAGTAGTCGTCCCACTGGGCCTGGTAGCTGTGCTCCATCCAACGGGTGAACTGCGCGGTGGCGCCGGAGCCGTCCGAACGGACCACCGGGGTGATCGGCATGCTCTGCAGCGGCTTGCCGTAGTCGGCGGTGATCTTCGGGTCGTTCCAGTTGGTGATCTTGTTGGTGAAGATGTCCACGATGGTCTGCGGGGAGAGTCGCAGGTCGCGGACCTGCTTGCCGCCGACCTGCAGGTTGTACATGAAGGTGGTGCCGCCCGCGGTGATCGGCACGTACGAGAAGCCGTAGACCGGGTTCTCCCGGCCGCCCTGGCCGCCGGTGCGGGCCGATTCGCTGAGGCCGGTGTCATCCCCGCTGCGGAACGGCACGTCCGAGGCGGTGAAGTCGGTCTGCCCGTTGCTCCAGGCCGTGCGGCCGGCGGCCGAGCCGACCGGGTTGAAGTTGATCTGGATGCCCTGCGGCCCGACGTCCTGGCGCCACTGGTCGATCGCCGGACCGGACCAGCTGGAGCCCTGGGCGCTCAGCGCGACCGACGCCGCGAACGCCGCCCCCTGCCCGAGCAGCAGTGAGGCCGCGGCGAGCGACAGGGACAGCAGCACGGCCAGGGTGCGGGCCACGGGGCGGCTTGCGGCCTCCCACGACATGGGAACTCCTCTGGTACGGAGGGTGGTTGGGCGGGACATCAGCGCTTCTCCGGCTGGATGGCGTACGGGCGGGCGACGGCGGCCGCGGCGGCCGCCTCGAGACGACGGGCGTCCCGGTTGATCCGGCGCTTCTGGCCCCGCGTCAACTGGCCGGGCCGACGGCCGCCGAGCACCCGGGCGGTGACGAACAGGACCAGCACCACGGCCATCAGGGTCAGCCCCGCGGCGAAGGCCCGCGCGACCATCTCGGGGTAGGGCTGCTTGACGTAGTTCCAGATGTAGAGCGGCAGCGACACCTGAGGCTCGGTGAACGGGTCGGCATTGAACTGCGCGGTGAAGCCCGAGGTCAGGAGCACCGGCGAGGTCTCGCCGACGCCTCGCGCCATGCCGAGCACCACCGCCGTCACCAGACCGGGCCGGGCGGTCGGCAGCACCACGTTCCACACCGTCCGCCACTGGCTGCCGCCGAGCGCGTACGAGGCCTCGCGCAGGGTGCCCGGCACCAGCCGGATGACCACCTCGGCGGCCCGGGTGACGATCGGCATCATCATCACGGTCAGCGCCAGCGAGGCCGCGAACCCGCTCTGCTCGAACCCGAGGGTGAGGATCACCACGCCGAGCACGAACAGGCCCGCGACGATCGACGGCAGCGCGGTCATCGCCTCGACCAGGGTCCGCACCGGACGGGCCATCCGGCCGCCGACCTCGGACATGAAGACCGCCGCGGCGATGCCCAGCGGCACCGCGAACAGCGTGGCCAGGCCCAGCTGTTCGAGCGAGCCGACGATCGCGTTGAGCGCACCGCCGGAGGTGATCGGGGAGAGCGCGGCCGTCCTCTCCATCGACTCGGTGAAGAAGTTCAGGTGCTGGGCCGCCTCGGAGCCTCGGACCACCAGATAGCCGATCTGGTCGACGATCAGCGCGAGCACCAGCAGTCCGGAGCTCCACGCGACCACCGACACCAGGCGCTCGCGCACCAGCAGCCTGCCCCACTGGAGCCGCCCGAGGGTGAAGTAGCCGGCCAGGAACAGCACGTACCAGCAGACCAGGAAGCCGAACGCGCCGCTGAACGGCAGGATCCGCTCGTAGCTCATCCAGTCCAGCGCCAGCGAGCCGACCAGCGAGCCGGCCACGGTGAGCACGTCCTCGCGGGTGACCCCGCCGAGCTTCACCCGCCGCTCCGGGCACGGGGGTACGGGTGCGGGGGCGGGCGGCGCCTCGGCGGGCTCGGACGCGGCCACGGGTGGCAGGTCGAGCGTGGTCATCGGGTCGTCCCTTCAACGGGGTTGGTCATGTCGGCCGCCCTTCTCAGTCCGCGGTCGAGGCGCCGGAGCGCGACCGGTTGATCACGAAACCGGCCGCGACGTTGACCAGCAGGGTCAGTGCGAACAGCACCAGGCCGGCCGCCATCAGCGCGGAGAGCGACAGCGCGTCCGACTCGCCGAAGCGCAGCGCGATCAGCGCCGAGATCGAGTTGGCGCCGTTCTCGAGGATGTGTGTGATGGTCTTGAAGTTCGGCGAGATGATCAGCGCGACGGCGATCGTCTCCCCCATCGCCCGGCCGAAGCCCAGCATCACCGCGCCGATCACACCGCCCTTGCCGAACGGCAGCACCACCGCGCGCACCATCCCCCAGCGGGTCGAGCCGAGCGCGTACGCGCCCTCCCGCTCGCCCTGCGGGGCCTGGGAGAACACCTCCCGGCTGAGCGAGGTGACGATCGGGATGATCATCAGGGAGACCACGACGCCCGCGATGAAGGTGGACGAGGTGTAGGACGTCCCGATGTCGCCGGTGCGCACCTTCAGGAAGGGGATCGCGTCGCCGAGGTGGTTGGCCAGCCAGCGGACGAAGCCGATGATGCGCGGCTGGAGGAAGAACAGCCCCCACAGGCCGTAGATGATGCTGGGGATCGCCGCCATCAGGTCGATCAGCGAGACCAGCACCGAACGCAGCCGCACGGGCGCGTACTCGGCGATGAAGACCGCTGTGGTCAGCGCCACCGGGACGGCGATGGCCAGGGCGATCACGGCGATCAGCAGGCCGTTCGGCAGGACGGCGGCGATGCCGAAGTTGTGCGCGGCGGTCTGCCACTTCTGCTCGGTCAGGAACGACCAGCCCACCGCGCGCAGCGCGTCCGTGCCGCGCAGCAGCAGGAAGAACGCGATCAGCCCCATGATGGCGAAGACCGAGATCCCGGCGAGCCGCAGCACGCCGCGGAACACCCGGTCGCCGGGGGTGGCGGGGGCGGTGATGACGCGCGGGACGTCGGGGTCGGGCTGGCCGTCGGGGTGGCCTGGCGCCCCGGCGTACGGTGCCGCGGGCTCGGCGGCGGCTGTCATGGTCTGCTCTCCGTGCTCGGGTACGGGTGCCGGGGCGGTGCCCCGGCCTGGACGGCGGCCCGACGAAAGCGTCGAAGGCGGCTCGGTCGGCTGGTTCGTGGTCGTCGGTCGGTCGCCGGTGTTCCGGTCGGTCGCCGGTCGGTCCGGTCGCCGGTCGGTCGTCGGTCGGTCGGTCGTCGGCGTTCCGGTCGTCGGTCGGTCGGTCGTCGACGCGCGGGCGGCGCGGGTCGGGCTGCGGGCCTGGTCAGCGGGCCCGGGGCAGACGGCAACGGGACCGGGCGGACGAGTCGGCGGGGCCGGAACGGCGGCC
>NZ_JBHXML010000146.1:0-4446 GCF_042720345.1 Kitasatospora sp. NPDC058478
CCCCGGAGCCCACGCTCCGGGGACCGCCGCCGTCAGCCGCCGTTGCTAGCCGCGACGACGGTGGCGGCGCGTCACCAATGCCAGCCCACCGCCGAGGAGCAGGAGACTCCCCGCCAGCCCGGCCAGGTGGGTGTTCGCCCCGGTGCTCGGCAGGTGGCCGTGCGGCGGCTTCGCGGTCACCGTCGCGCTGGACGGCGGGGAGGTCACCGGCGGACCGGTGGGCGGAGTGCCCGTCGCCGTCGCCGTGTTGGTGACCTTCCCGCTGTCGACATCCGCCTGCGTGACGGTGTAGTTGGCGGTGCAGGTCACGGACGCGCCGGGTGCGAGCGAGGCCGCGCCGGCCGGGCAGGTCACCACGGGCGCGGTGCCGCTGCCCGAGAACGCCGTCTCGTTCACCGTCACATCGGTCAGCGTGGCGCTCCCGGTGTTGGTCACCAGGAAGCTGTAGTCGACGACCTGCCCGACGGCCGAAACCGTGGTCGGCGAGGCCGACTTGACCACGGTGAGCGCCGGGGCCGGGGTGTTCGGGACGCTGGTCGAGGACGGCGGGGAGGTCACCGGCGGACCGGTGGGCGGAGTGCCCGTAGCCGTCGCCGTGTTGGTGACCTTCCCGCTGTCGACATCCGCCTGCGTGACGGTGTAGCTGGCGGTGCAGGTCACGGACGTATTGGGGGCGAGGGAGGCCGCGCCGGCCGGGCAGGTGATCGCGGGCGGGGTGCCGTTGCCGGAGAACGCGGTCTCGTTCACGGTGACGTTGGTCAGGGTGACGTTGCCGGTGTTGGTCACCAGGAAGGAGTAGTGCAGCACCTGGCCGACGCCGGTCAGTTCGGTCGCATCCACCGACTTCATGATGGTGAGCGCCGGGTTGGACGTCGCGGTGACGGTTGCGTTGGAGGGCGGTGAGGTGACCGGCGGGCCGGTGGGCGGTGTGCCGGTGGCCGTCGCGGTGTTGGTGATCGAGCCTGCGTTGATGTCGGCCTGTGTGACGGTGTAGGGGGCGGTGCAGGTCACGGACGTATTGGGGGCGAGGGAGGCGGCGCCGGCCGGGCAGGTGATCACGGGCGCCGGACCGCTGCCGGAGAACGCGGTCTCGTTCACCGTCACGTTGGTCAGCGTGACGTTGCCGGTGTTGGTCACCAGGAAGCTGTAGTCGACGACCTGCCCGACGGCCGTGACCGTGGTGGGGGACGCGGTCTTCATGATCGTGAGCGCGGGAGAGGCTGCCGCGGTGACGGTTGCGTTGGAGGGCGGTGAGGTCACCGGCGGGCCGGTGGGCGGTGTGCCCGTCGCCGTCGCGGTGTTGGTGATCGAGCCTGCGTTGATGTCGGCCTGCGTGACGGTGTAGGGGGCGGTGCAGGTCACCGACGTATTGGGGGCGAGGGAGGCGGCGCCGGCCGGGCAGGTGATCACGGGCGGGGTGCCGCTGCCGGAGAACGCGGTCTCGTTCACGGTGATGTTGGTCAGGGTCACGTTGCCGGTGTTGGTCACGAGGAAGCTGTAGTCGACGACCTGCCCGACGGCGGTGACCGTGGTGGGGGACGCGGTCTTCATGATCGTGAGCGAGGGCGTCGCGGGGACGGGTGTGTTGGTGAAGGTGCAGACCACCAGCGGGCTGTTCTTGCCCTCCACCGTGGGTGGGAACGGCAGGTTGAATGTGGTCGCGCCGGTGCCCGAGGTGACCGGGGCGTTGCCGTTGGCCGTGTCGACGCAGTCGTAGGCGGTGGTGTAGTTGGCGAGGCTGCCGGAGGCGGCGGTCTCGGTCAGCGTGTAGGTGGTTCCCGACACGGCGATGACCGGGCCGGCGGGGGGTGTCTGGATGCCGGTGCTGGTGCCGGTCGTGGTGGCGGTGTTGCCCTGGGTGATGCCGCCGCCGGTGATCGCCAGGTTGAACTGGTCGTTCGACGTGGTCGACGAGGCGAACCGGCCGACGATGTTCTTCTGCAGGGTCAGGGTCGGGTTGGTGGAGCAGGCGCCGAGGTCCACGGACAGGAACGCGTTGTTGGAGTACGGCGTGGGCCCGGCCGTGATCACGCCGGTGTTCGGGTTGAGCTGCTCCAGGAAGGTGGTGGTCCCCGAGGCGAACTCGATGTAGAGCATTCCGGCGTTGTCGAAGGCCGCCCCGTTGAACGAGTTGCTGTCCGGGTTGGGCAGGGTGCTCAGCACCGTGTCGGTCAGCGGTACGCCGGTGGCCGACCCGGTGGTGGGGATCGGCCCGGCGACCCGGCCGATGGCGGCGTCGGTGCCGACGGAGGAGAGGACGTAGAGGTTGCCGCCCGCGTCGAAGGTGATGTCGCCGTTGGGGCCGGAGGCGCCGGTGACGGGCAGGTCGAAGGTGGCGATCACGCCGGGGATCGCCGTGTTGGTGGTGGTGTTGAAGCCGTAGAGGGTGGCCACGCCGGGCGTGGTCGCCGTGCCGGGCTCGAAGCTGGCGTAGTAGTAGATGCCGTTGACCGGGTCCACCGCGCCGGAGACGAAGGAGTCGGTGGTGGCGCCGGCGGATCCGGTGTAGGTGGTCCAGGTCTGGGTGGCCGCGTTGTAGCCGTACACGTTGACGGACCCGGCGACGGTCGGGGTCTGGTCGACCACGTAGGCGGCGGTGCCGCCGTCGGTGATCCCGAGGGCGTTGGTGAAGCCCGACCCGGCGGGGAGCGTGCTGACCGTCGTCGCGGTCACGCTGGATCCGCCGACGCTGCCGGCGGCCAGGGCCAGCAGGGTGCCGTTCGCGGCGGTGGAGGAGCCACGCTGGATGGCGTAGATCGTGTTGCCCGTGCAGTCCAGGGGGTCGCCGGGTGCCCGGGGCAGGCGGCCGGCCGGGGCGGTGCTCGGCGGGGCGGCCGCGTTGCTCGGGCCGGCCGGACCGGCCGCTGCGGATGGCGCGGCCTCCGGGGACGGGGCTCCCGGAGCGCTGCTCTGGCCGGTGGGCGCGGGAGCCGCTGACGGGTCGGCCTTCGCCGCCGTGGCGTCGGTGACGGGGTCCTTCCACTCCAGTACGACGAGGCCGTTGCCGCCGTCGCCGCTGTGGCCGCCGCCGTCCTTCGCCGCGTCGGCACTGGTGTTGGCGCTGGTATTGGTGCTGGTTTCGGTGCTGTTGACGCCCGCGATGGACGGCGCGAAGCCGCCGAAGGCCGCCCCGGTGACGTACTGGCGCTCGGTCACGTGAGGGGCGAGGCCTTGCGACCCGTCTTCAGGACCGGCCCCGGCCCCGGCCGTGCCGGCGCCGCTCGCAGCCGCGCTCGTGGCCGAGGCCGTGCCGCCGTCGGCTGCCAGCAGGGTGTCCGCGGGGGTGTGCGGCTGGCCCGACCGGATGGTGGAGGCGCCACCGCTGCGGGCCGCCGGGGAGTCCGGGCCGTCGGGACGCGACCGCCCGCCCTGGCCCGGCACCACCGTCAGCCGCTGTCCGGCCGTCACCTCCAGCAGCGCGGTCGCGTAGGCGCCGGCGGCGCCCGGCCGGTTCGCGTGGTCGCGGCCGGCTGCGGCGGTGTCGCCGTCGGCGGCCGCACCCGCACCCCAGGCCTTCGCCCTGATCGAGGAGACCCCGGTGGGGACGGTGAAGTCCTGGTCGCTTCCGGTGTAGGCGAAGGACAGGCAGTCGGTGTAGCCGGCATCGGCCGGGCACGTCTGAGCCGCGTGCGCGGCGGGGGCGGCCAGCAGCGGGACGAGCGGCGTCGGCGCCAGCATCAGCACGGCCGCGAGAACTCCGGACCAGCCGCGCCGATGCGGAGCGGCTCTCCCTGGTGCCTCGAAGGCTCGGGCCAAGCCCCAGCGGCGTCTGACTTCAGGCATCGGGGACTCCCCAGGGTGTTCACGGGACTCGTGGATGACGTCATAAATGCGCCATAAGGTGACGAAACGACTATGCCGTATACACCATCCGGGCCGATTCGGCACGCGGGGGAAGTCATCCCGGCGGCTCACAGGGACGGGCCGACAACAGCGGACGGACCGTCAAGGTACGGCCGTCGGGTGGCGGCCGGCGCCGCGGCGATCACGGAGGTCGCGGCGCCTCACCCGCAAGCGGTGCCCGCAAACGGCCGGCCGGGCCCGGCAGGTTCGCAGAGGCGCCGTCCGAGCGAAGCCCGTCGAACGCCTGCGGGAATCTGAACTCGCCTGCCCCTGCGCTGAGTTGATCCGGCGCGAACCGCTGGGCCCACTGGCGAACCGTCACCCGCGCCTCGGCGTCATGGTCAGGCAGGCCATGATCGGGGCGCATCGCGCCCGGCGGCGATGGACGAAGAGACCGTGTCGGACTAGGCCCAATGCCACTGACTTAACAGCGATCACGAGCCGCTGACCTGTGGCGATGCCTCGGTCGGAGGGGCGCGGAGGACCGCAAAGTCAGTGGCATTGGGACTAGTACTGCAACCGCATCTGGGGGGTGTGTCCTCGGCGTTTGTAGTGGGAGTTGCGGGCGCGGGCTTGGCTTCGTCGTCGGAAGTGTGACCAGTG
>NZ_JBHXML010000147.1:0-4059 GCF_042720345.1 Kitasatospora sp. NPDC058478
GGTACTGCAGGGGGGACCCTGTGGGAGAGTAGGACGCCGCCGAACAATCATTCACAGAGAACCCCCATCCGGGAAACCGGATGGGGGTTCTTTGCGTTGTGATTCACTCGTCCTGGAGTTCTTCGTCCTCTTCCCACCGCCGTGATTGTGCCTCGGCCGACGCCCGGCCATCGGGTTGAGGCGGTACCGCCGCCGTTCCCCACGCCGGTCGGGTCAGCCAGGCGTCCCTGTCGTGGGTGAGCCGGGCGATGCCCGTCCCGTCCGGCCGCATGGTGTAGAGGTCGGCCCCGGAGCCGGCGGGGTCCTGGGCGAAGACGATGGACTTGCCGTCGGGCGCGTAGGCGGCGGTGCCGTAGAAGACGTCGGACGGGGCGGGGGTCAGCGCGCCGATGGCGGTGCCGTCGGGGTGGACGGTGTAGATGCCGCCGCCGGGGGCGTCGGCGCGGCCGGCCGGGTAGGTGGTGAAGAGGATCTGGGTGCCGTCGGGGGACCAGTTGGCGCGGTCTCCGGCGCGCAGTTCCCAGGGGGTGAGTTGCCGGAGCCCGGTGCCGTCCGCGGCGACGACGTAGATGGCGCGGCTGTTGGCGGGCTGACCGGTGGCGTTGGTGCGGTACTCGAAGGTGAGTTGCTTGCCGTCGGGGGACCAACTGGGGTTGCTGACCTGCCCGGAGTACGGCTTGTCGTTGGTGAGGAAGGTGAGCCGCTGGACGTCGGTGCCGTCGGGGCTCATCAGGTAGAGGTCCGAGTACTGGACCTGGTATTTGTCGGCCGGGTCGAGGGCGCCCCAGGAGCGGCTGAAGGCGAGTTGCTTGCCGTCGGGCGAGTAGGCGGGGGCGCGTTCGTCCTCGTTGGCGCAGTCGGCGGTGCCGGTCTCGCAGAGCTGGCCGATCTGCTGGGCTCCGTCGCCGGTGGTGGCGACCGTCCAGAGGCGGGCGGCGCCGCTCCGTGGGTCGGTCCGGTCGAAGGCGATCGTGCTGCCGTCCGGGGACCAGTCGGGGCGGTCGTCGCGGGTGCGGTCGGGCGGCTGGGTGACCTGGCGCCAGTTGGTGCCGTCGGGTGCGAGGGTCACGATGGCGCTGGTGGTGCGGGCGGCGTCGAGGAATTCCCCGCCGACGATCAGGCCGTTGTGCGCGGGGGCCGCAGGCGTTCCGGCGGCGGCGCCGACCACGCCGGGGCTCGCGGCGGCGGTCGGCGACTCGGGTGCGGTGGAGGGGGCGTCCGCCTGGATCTCGGACAGGGGGATCTCACCGGGTTCGGCGCCGCACCCGGTGAGCAGGGCGCTCAGCAGCAGAAGGCCCGCACCGGCGCTGGCGCGGGTGCGGGCCTCGGGTGTGGACCTGGGGGACTGCCCTGTGCGGGTCATCCGTGTCATATCCGCTCCGACCTTTCCGACCTCTCCGGCGTTCGCTCCGTCTCCGATGCTGGACGAAGGACCCTCAAAGGGGCTGTCACTGTGTCAGACGGGGAGCGTCGGCGACCGGGCGACACGCGACGCCTGGCGTTCGGTCGGTCACACGGAGTAGAAGGTCTCGCGGAGTGGCGAAGTGGAGCGCCGGTGCGGGGTGGAACAGGGGCGAGGTGGAACCCGGGCAGGGCCGGTCAGCCCCGGGCGGCGCGGCGCTCGGCCTTGGCGAGGGCCTCCGCCTCGTCCTCGGCCTCGGCGACCTCCAGGGTGGGCGCGGTGCCGTCGAGGTGGGTGGGCAGCCACCAGGTGTCGTCCGGGCCGGAGGGATTGCCGGGATACTCGCGCTGGGCCTGGTCGAGCATCTCGCTCATGGCCGCGCGCAGCCGTCTGGTGACCATGACGGGCTTGTCGTCCGGGCCGAGGTGAATCGGTTCGCCGATCATGATGGTGACGGGGACGTGGCGCTTGGTCAGGGTCTTCGGGCGGCCCTTGGTCCAGAGCTGCTGGGTGCCCCAGAGGATGACGGGCAGCAGCGGGGTGCCGGAGTCGGCGGCCATCCGGGCGGCGCCGGTCTTGAACTTCTTCAGCATGAACGAGCGGCTGATGGTCGCCTCGGGGAACACCCCGACGACCTCGCCGGCCTTGAGGGCGCGCACGGCGGCCTCGTACGCGGGCTGCCCGTCGGTGCGGTCGACCGGGATGTGCTTCATGCCGCGCATCAGCGGGCCGGAGACCCGGTGCTTGAAGACGTCGTCCTTGGCCATGAAGCGGGTCTTGCGCTTGCCGCCGCGGTAGGCGCCGAGGCCGGCGAAGAGGAAGTCCAGGTAGCTGATGTGATTGCTGACCAGTACGGCTCCGCCCCTGGCGGGGATGTTCTCGGCGCCTACGATCTTGATCCGCACGTCGAGCGCACGGAAGGCGGTGAGTGCGGCGCCGATCACCGGCGGGTACACGAACTCTGCCACGGTCAGTCCTGACTTCCACGGGCCGGAGCCCGGTACGGCGGGTACCCGCGTCGCTGAGTGGGGGCCGACCGGAGCGCGGCACGCCGCGGCGGTCACGGGTGATTCACGGAGATGATCCCCCGAATGAGTGCCTGCTGTCACCTGAGCCGTGCGGTCAAGCGGATATTCGCGGTGTGATCTCCGTGATGAGTTCGGGTGGGAACTTTTCCCTCCCCGGCGACCTGGAGGCCCGGTCCGTCCCGAAGGCCCAGGGGGCCCAGGGTTGCGGTCAGGCTCCGGCGCCGAGGCGCCCCTGGGCGCGCCGGACGAGGGGGTAGATCTCGCGGCCGAGGCAGTAGCCGAACGCGGCGTTGAGGAAGGCCGCGGCCAGGGCGACGGCCGTGGCGAGTAGGCCGAGCCAGGCCACCCCGGTGAGGAAGCCGAGGGCGCCGACGGCGGCGAACACCAGGCCGACTCCCTGCGCGAAGCGGGGCGGCCGCTCGTCCTCGGTCTCGGAGGGCGGGGTCAGCCGGGGGAGGAGGAGGGCCTGGTAGAGCCAGCCGTAGGGGGAGAGCCGCAGGCCGCCGAACGCTCCGAGTGCGAAGACGAGGGCCTGGACGGCCAGCAGCACGTCGCTGCCGGTGATGAGGGCGGCGGCCAGGACGACCGAGGTGAGCGCGGCGGCGAAGCGGGGACCGCGAGGGTCGATCTGCACGAGGGCTCCGGGAGGGTCGCGACGGGCGGCGGCGGGGCGCGTCAGCGACAGCGGGTGGTGGTGGCCCGGCCCAGGTCGACGACGCGGCGGGAGGTCAGCAACGGCGGTGCGGTGCGGTCGGATTCCACCCGGCGATCGTACGCGGGCCCGGCCCGGTGGTCGACCTCCCTTTCGGGGCCCGGGGCCGCTGCCGCAGACTGGGGGATGGCCGGGTTGGTGGTGTGCGTCGTCGTGCCGGCGCCGGCGACCGCCTCCTGGCTGCTACGGGTACGGCGCGACGGGAGGCTGAGGGTGCGCACCAACGGCGGGGCGGTACGGCTGTCGGAGGCGGAGCTGGGCGGGGCGCTCGGCGAGCGGGCGACGCTGGTTCAGTTCTCGACGGCGTTCTGTCAGCCGTGCCGGGCCACCCGCCGGGTGCTCGCGGAGGTGGCCGGCATGGTCGACGGGGTGGCGCACGTAGAAGTGGACGCCGAGGAGCGGCTGGAGCTGGTCCGCCGGCTGGAGATCCTGCGCACGCCGACCGTCCTGGTGCTGGACGGGGGTGGCCGGGTGGTGCGTAGGGCGGCCGGACTGCCGCGCAAGGTGGACGTGATCGCGGCGCTCGGCGAGACGGTGTGAGCCGGGGCCCCGGCGGTCCTGTGGCGGATATGTAGTCCGATCAGGTGGTGTCGGGGTTGCCCTGGGGCAGGATGGGCGCAGACGGAAGTGCAGCCGCCCGGCCTAAGCTACTGGCCAGTAGTGACCACTGGACTACTGCCGAGTATGCTGCCAGGAAGTTCCGGACCGGCACGGGAACTCGCTGCCCGGAGCGGGTGCGCACCGTGTTCGCGCCCCGCTTGCACAGCCGCAGCCGCCGGACGAGACCAGTACAGGAGACAGGCCGTGAGCTTGAGGATCGTTGTCTGTGTGAAGTACGTGCCGGACGCGACGGGTGACCGTCGGTTCGCGGACGACCACACCACCGACCGGGAGGGTGTGGACGGCCTTCTGTCGGA
>NZ_JBHXML010000148.1:0-3940 GCF_042720345.1 Kitasatospora sp. NPDC058478
CGGCGGAGACCACCACGGTGTGGGACACCCCGGGGGTGTTGTCCACGAAATTGGTGATCAGCCAGTTCAGGTTCTGTGCGGCCTGGCTCATCTGAGTCAACTCAACGCTCCTGGTGGTTCGAGCCGCCGAAGAGATCGGTGCTTCGGTTCTGTCCGTTGCCGGACGGGTCTACCTGATCGGGGTCGATCCGGAAGCTTCCGGTGTTACCGGCACTGCGGCCCTGCTCCACGCCGCGGCGCAGGTTGGTGAGCCGACCGCGGACCTCCTCGGGGCTGCGGGAGACCTGCGGCCCTTCCTGCGGAGTGGGCTTGGCGTTTCCGGCCACCAGGTTCTGCTTGGGCACGCGCCGCGGCAGGCCTGCCCCGGTGGTGCCGCCGGAGGCGGGCTCGCGGGTCTGCTCGGCCTGCTGCCAGGCGCCGTCGTTGGGCGACTGCCAGGGCGAGTTGGTCGGGCCGGTCGGGCCGTAGCCGCCCAGCGCCGACACGTCGTGGCCGCGCGGCTCGTCGACCGCCGAGGTGTCCTTGGCGCCGGCGAACCAGTTCGGGGTCTCGCCGCCGGAGCCGCCGCCCGCCGGAGCGGTCGGGGCGCCGAAGCCGCCACCCGCCAGCTGCTGGCCGGGGCGGCGCTGCGGCAGCCCGGACGGCAGGGTGGGGGTGGGCTCGGCGGCGGGCAGTGCGGGCGGCTCCGGGGCGTACGGGTGGCCGGCCGGGGCCTCCTCGGCCTGCTGGCCGTACTGGTCGGCGTAGCCGTCCTGGTAGCCCTGGTAGCCGTCGCCCTGGTAGTCCTGGCGGCCGTACTGGTCGTCGGCGTAGCCGGACTGGTCGTAGCCCTGCTGCGGGTACTGGCCGTACTGGTCCTGGCCGTACTCGTCCTGCTGGTAGCCGTCCTGGGCGTAGCCGTACTGGTCGTCGGCGTAGCCGGACTGCTGCTCGTAGCCCTGGGGGGCGTACTGGTCGTAGCCCTGCTGGTACTCCTCCTCGACCTCGGCGTCCAGCACCGGCGGCTCGCCGTCGTGCGGGCCGCTCTCCAGGGCCGCGCGGCGGACCTGGTCGAGGCGCTGCGAGCGCTGGACGGCCTCCAGGGCCGGGCTGAAGCCGCTGGATCCGGCGTTGCCGGTGCCGGTGAGGTGGTCGTCGAAGCCCAGCTCGGCGGCGCTGCGCGGCTGGCCGTTGGGCGCCCACTGGGAGGTCGGCTCCTGCTCGGCGAAGATCCGGGAGACGGTGAACTGCTCCTCGGGCTCCGGCGCGGCGCCCGACCGGGTGATGAACGGCGGGATCATGACCAGCGAGGTGGTGCCGGCGGACTCGCCGGACGGGCGGAGCTGGACGCGGACGTCGTGCCGCTGGGACAGCCGGCCGACCACGAACAGGCCCATGCGGCGGGAGATGGTGGCGTCGACGGTGGGCGGCTCGGCCAGCTTCTCGTTGATCTCGGCGAAGTCGTCGGCGGTGAGGCCGATGCCCTTGTCGTGGATCTCGACCAGCACCCGGCCGTCCGGCAGGCGGGTCGCGTTGACCAGGACCCGGGTCTGCGGGCTGGAGAACGAGGTGGCGTTCTCCAGCAGCTCGGCGAGCAGGTGGACGAGGTCGGTCACGGCGGCGCCGACGACCTCGACCTCCGGGATGCCGGACAGCTCGACGCGCTCGTACTGCTCCACCTCGGAGGAGGCGGCGCGGAGCACGTCGACCAGCGGGACCGGGGTGTTCCAGCGGCGGCCGGCCTCCTCGCCCGCGAGGACGAGCAGGTTCTCACCGTTGCGGCGCATGCGGGTGGCGAGGTGGTCCAGCTTGAAGAGGTTCTCCAGCTGGTCCGGGTCGGCCTCGTTGTTCTCCAGGTCGGTGATCAGCGCCAGCTGGCGCTGGATCAGGCCCTGGCTGCGACGCGACAGGTTGGTGAAGATCGCGTTGACGTTCCCTCGCAGCAGGGCCTGCTCGGCGGCGAGCGCCACGGCCTGCTGGTGGACCTGGTCGAACGCCCGGGCGACCTCGCCGATCTCGTCCTTGCCGTGCAGCGGGATCGGGGTGACGGAGGTGTCGACCCGGTCGGGGTCGGTCTTGGAGAGCTTCTCGACCAGGTCCGGCAGGCGGTGGTCGGCGATCTCCAGGGCGGCGCTGCGCAGGGTGCGCATGCCGAGGATCATCGAGCGGGCGACGTAGCCGGTGAGCAGGCCGGCCAGGATGAGCGCGGCGACGACGATGATCGTGTTGAGGATGGCGTCGTAGAGCGCGTTGTCCTTGAGGCCGCGGGAGTCCGTGAGGACGTCGTCCAGCAGCTGGACCTCGGTGTCGCGCAGGGCCTGGATGTGGGTGTTGGCGGCCTGGTTCCAGTTCTCCGGGGTGAGACCGGAGTCCTTGGCCTCCTTGTAGGCCTGGTCGGCGGCGGCCTTGCCCTTGCTCTGGCCCTCGGCGGCGGCCTGGCTGTAGGCGGCGCCGAGGGAGAGCAGGGTCTGCATGGAGGGCGCGGTGCCGTTCGGCATCTTGTAGGCCGAGCGCTCCTGCGCGGCGGCCTGGACGACCTGCGCGTTGGCGTACTTGCGGGCGTCCTCGGGGGCGCTGCCGGTGTTGAACTCGGTCAGCGAGACCTGCTCCAGCCGCTCCGCGACCAGGATCTGCTGGATCACGTCGGCGTTCTCGAACCGGGTGGTGGCGTTCTGGGAGATGCCGACCAGCAGGTGCAGCATGAGCGCGCGCTGGGTCGAGGCGGAGGCCTTGGCGAGGGACATCGCGTAGATCGCGCGGCCCTTGCTGGCGGCGTTGGTGGAGCCGATGCCGACCGAGTTGTCGTAGGACAGCAGCGGGGCGAACATCACCGAGTAGGCGTTGACGGTGGCGCCGGCGAACAGCTCGGATCCGTACGCGCTGGACCGCAGGTGCGGCAGGTCGACCACCAGGGCCTGGAAGCCCTCGTGGCGGCGCGGCAGTTCGCCGGACTTGTCGGAGGCCGCGTAGGCCGCCTCGTACGCCTTCAGCGCGGCGTCCGTGTTGGCGCGGATCTTGGCGACCTTGCCGTCCGGGTCCTGCTTGGTGAGCAGGGGTATCAGCGTGGTGTCGCGCTCGATCTCCAGCGCTTCGGCGAGCTCGGTGGCTGCCTTGGCGAGCTCGGCGGTCTTCTCGGCGCGGGAGGCCTTGATGTAGCCGTCGACCGAGGTGTTCACGCGGAGGCCGCCGAAGACGAGGCTGATGATCACGGGGATCAGCAGGATCGCGATCAGACGGGTCGGCACGCGCCAGTTGCGCGGGCGGAGGAAGTCGTACCGCCTGGAGGCGTCGCCGTCCGGACCGCCGCTGCGGGGTTCCGTGGACGCGGCCGGGGGCTGCGGGGCCGGGGAGGCCTGGGAGCGCTCCTCGGTGGGGGTGAAAGCGGAGAATCCGGCCGGGTCCGCTGCGGTACCGTTCGGCTCGCTCCGGCGGGGCTCGGAGCGCCGCTGCGGGGCGGGTTGCTGCTTACGCCTCACTCGACAACTACCTCTCGGCCGACTGTCGGCCATGGATCAATCCAGCGCTACCCCCGGGCCCTGGCCCGTCACCGGTGGGCCGGCGCGAGGGTTTCAGGGGTAGCTGGAATTTCAGCACGTGCAGGGATGGGGGACAAACAGCCGCAGGATGGCCCCCGCGTCGGCGCAATAGGGACATTCACCGACATGACGGAGCAAAACCGTGGTCTTCTGGCGCTGAGTGGCGCTAGTTCACCACGCAGAGTCACTGTTGATCACAAAATGCCTACCGAACTGTTATCCGCTGCTTATACAGCGGGTCTTGCGCGATGCCCCTGGAGGACATCGGCCGGTAGCGGCTCCGCCCCGGGGGCCGTCACGCCGACGGCCCCCGGGGTCCGGATGTCCGGCCCGTCATCGGAGTCGGGCGAGGAGGGCGTGTTCGACGAGGGTGATGAGGGCGCTCTTGGCGCTGTCGCGGCGGCGGGCGTCGAGGGTGACGACGG
>NZ_JBHXML010000149.1:0-3755 GCF_042720345.1 Kitasatospora sp. NPDC058478
TCGTCCGACAACACCAACTCGACCTTTGGTCGACCCGTCCGCGCCATAGGCCAAGTCTATATTTATGAATGAAATTCCAGACTCAGGACACTAGCGGCGGGCGAGGCCGTCGATCATCAGGGAGACGGTGAAGTCGAAGCGGTCGTGGCCCGTGCCGGCGGTGATTTCGGCGGCGTGGCGGGTGGTGTGGGGGAAGGCCGCGGCGGGCAGGGCGGTGAGGCGGCGCAGTAGTTCGTCGCGGTCGAGGACCCACGCGTCGTCGTCGTGTGCCGCTCGCTGGCGCACGATCGAGACTTCGAGGCAGTAGGCGGCCACGTACAGCAGGAGCGCGTCGACGGCCCAGGCGGCGGCCTGTGGGGCGACGCCGCCGGCGAGCAGGATCGCCAGCATCCCTTCGCTGACGCGCATGGTTTCGAGGTCGGTGGGGGCCATGGCGAGCGCGGCGCGGGAGATCCCGGGGTAGTCCAGGTACTGGTCGCGGATCTGGGTGCAGACGCCGCGGATCTGGTCCCGCCAGGCCGTGGGGTCGGGCTCGGGCAGGGCGAGCGCGGCGCACAGCCGTCCGATGAGCAGCTCGTCGAGGTCGGCCTTGTTGACGACGTGGGCGTAGAGCGAGGCGGGTCCGGTGTCGAGGGCGCCGGCGAGGCGGCGCATGGTCAGTGCCTCGTAGCCCTCGGTGGCGATGACGTCCAGCGCGGTGTCGATGACCTGGTCCACGGTGATGGGGGCCTTGCGGCGCCGCGGCCTGGGGTCGGTCTCGGCGTCGGGGTTCGGCGGCTGGTGGCGTGCCGCGCGTCGCTCTCTCGGGTTCACCGGACCATCATAGCTTGACACGAACGCCGTTCGTTTATAGAACACTGTTCGTGACTACGAATGTGAACCAGGATTCGAACCAGGCCGTGAGCCGGGACGTGCAGCGGGACGTGGACGTGGACGTGACCGTCGTCGGCGCCGGGCCGGTGGGCCTCGTGCTCGCCGCCGAGCTGGCGCTCTCCGGGGCGACGGTGCAGGTGCTCGAACGGCTCGCCGAGCCGGACCGGTCGATGAAGGCGGGGGCGGTCAACGTCCCGACGGCCGAGGCGCTCGACCGCCGCGGCCTGCTGCCGGCCGCCGAACAGGTGCAGCGGGAGCAGCTCGAACGGGTCGGGTCGTTCGCCCGCGCGGTCGACCAGCCGCCCGGCGGCGGCCGGCCGGCGCGCGCACCCCGCTTCACCGGGCACTTCGCCGGGATGGTCCTCGACGCCGACCTCGTTGACTGGTCCGACGCCGACCTCGCCGCGCACACCGCCGTCGACGGAGCGCGGATGGTGCCGCAGCGCGAGCTGGAGGCACTGCTGGCCGGCCAGGCCGCGCGCCTGGGCGTGGCGGTGCGTCGCGGGGTGGAGGTCACCGCGCTCGAAGACACCGGCGACGGCGTGCTCGTCACCACCACCGCCGGCACAGTGCGCACCGGATGGCTGGTCGGGTGCGACGGCGGGCGCAGCACCGTGCGCCGCCTCGCGGGCATCGGCTTCCCCGGCACCGACCCCGAACTCACCGGACACCTGGCGGTCGTCGACATCGCCGACCCCACGGTGCTCGCGGACGGATGGGCGTGGTCGACCCGGGGCGCCTACCGCTACGGGCCGCAGCCCGGGCGGGTGGTCACCGTGGAGTTCGACGGCGGCCCCGCCGACCGCTCCGCGCCGGTCACCCTTGAGGAGGTGCAGAGCAGCCTGCGCCGGGTCTCGGGCACCGACGTCACCCTCACCGCGCTGCGCGGCCCCGCGACCCGCTGGAGCGACAACGCCCGCCAGGCCGCGGCCTACCGCTCGGGGCGGGTGCTCCTGGCCGGCGACGCCGCGCACGTGCACTCGCCGTTCGGCGGCCAGGGGCTCAACCTCGGGGTCGGCGACGCGATGAACCTCGGCTGGAAGCTCGGCGCCGTGGTCGCCGGGTGGGCGCCCGAAGGACTGCTCGACACCTACGACGCCGAGCGCCGCCCCCTCGGCGCCTGGGTGCTGGACTGGACGCGGGCCCAGATCGGGGTGATGCGCGGTGACGCCAAGTCGGCCGCGCTCCGGGAGGTCGTCGCCGACCTGCTGGGCACCGGGGCGGGCGCGACCCACGCGGTCAAGAAGATCTCCGGGGTGACGCAGCGCATCGACCTGCCCGGCGACCACCCGCTGGTCGGGCGGTACGTCCCCGACCTGTGGCTGGGGGACGGCTCCCGGCTGGTCGACCACGGCCACGGCGGCGGGTTCCTGCTGCTCGACCGCACGGCGGACGGCGCGTTCACCCGCCTCGCCTCGGACTGGACCGGGCGGGTGACCGTTGTGACCGCTGTGGCCGACGACAGCGCGACACCGACCGGAGTCCTCGTCCGCCCGGACGGAGTGGTCGCCTGGGCCTGCGACACCACCAGCACCGCCACCGGGGCCGCCGCCGACGCCGCCGCCCTCGAAGCCGCCCTGCACCGCTGGGCGGGCACCCCGTCCCCCTCGCCGGGGCCCGAGCCGGTGCGCTGAACTTCGAGCCCTCCGACCGCCCCCGGAATCGGGACGGCTGCACGGACGCCCGATGCCCCGGTTGGCGCGTCGGCGGCGATCGGGCCGAACTCGGCCGCGAAAGGAGCCCGATGAAGCAACGCCCGAGAGCGCCGACGAGGACACCGTGAACCGCCGGACCCCCCGCCCTGAAGACGGTCCGGGAGATCTGGAAACGCTCGATGCCTGAGTCCGTAAGGTCCTTGACGCGCGAGACCTCTTGCGAACCGCCACTGCGAACTCCCTAGAGCACTCAACCTGTGTCCTAGGTCAGAAGGTAGAGCGAGGAGAAGTGCTGTCGGCTTCAACGTCGGTTCACTAGTGTGCTCCTGAGTGACTATCACCTCGACTGAGGAGTAGCGCATGGCCGGCTCCAAGACGTTCACCGCGATCGCCGATCACTACCGGCAGGCGATACTCACCGGCGAACTCGTTCCAGGCGAGAAACTCCCGACCAACAGGGAGATGTGCCAGCGGTGGAACGTCGCAGCGGCAACCGTCAGCAGGGCCTTGAACCAGCTGATGGTGGAAGGGCTCATCAGGACGAGTCCGCGTGGCACGTTCGTCGCGGACGAGGTGACGTCGACCGCGACGGGACGGGACCGGCTGACCACGGTCCAGCGGCTCAGGTCCAGCCTGATGGAGGGCGAAACCAGCCGGGTCACGGCCGCCGAGCTGGTGGTGCCCCCGTTGTACGTGCAGGACATCTTCAACCTTGATCCCGGCGATCAGCTGGTCAGGCGCGAGTACATCGCGGGCCGGGGCCGGAGCCGGACCATGCTGGCGGTCGTCTGGTACCCGGCGCACTTCGCAGCGCTGGTGCCGGATCTGCTCTCGACGGCGCCCGGCAAGAACGCGGGTCTCACTGCGAAAGTGCTCGACGCTTCCGGCCGGACGATCACGCATGCCCGGGATGACATGCATGCCCGGGAGTGCGATGCCCGAGAGGCATCGGCCCTGGGTCTTCGCGTGGGGTCCCCGGTCCTGGGCGGGGTGCATCGCTGGTCGGACGACGAGGGCGTGATCGAGTTCGGCCTCTGGGTCGTCCCGACCCGGGTCACGGTCGGCTACGAGTACGGCGCCTGAGCCCCCGACACCTGCGCCACCGACAAACGCACAAGCCGCCCCGGCCCCTTAGTACTGCAACCGCATCTGGGGGGTGTGTCCTCGGCGTTTGTAGTGGGAGTTGCGGGCGCGGGCTTGGCTTCGTCGTCGGAAGTGTGACCAGTG
>NZ_JBHXML010000150.1:0-3666 GCF_042720345.1 Kitasatospora sp. NPDC058478
CGGGGGTCACCCCGGGGGGCCCCGCCCCGCCGCCCCCGGCGGGCCCGGGCCCCGGGGGGCGTCGGGCTCAGGCGCCCAGGTCGACCGAGCGGGCGAAGCGGGCGCCGATCTCGGCGGCGATCGCCGACAGCACGTCCTGCGGGATCTGGCTGTCCACGGTGATGGAGGCGAGCGCGCCGCCGCCGTCGCGGGCGACCTGCATGCCGGCGATGTTGATGCCGGCGTCGCCGAGGTGGCGGCCGAGCACGCCGACCACGCCGGGGCGGTCCTCGTACTTGAAGAAGGCCATGTGGTCGGTGAGCGCGACGTCCACGTCGAAGGCGTCCACGCCGACGATCTTCTGGGTCTGCTTCGGGCCGGCCAGGGTGCCGGAGATGGCGATCTCCTCGCCGTTCGCGAGCGTGCCGCGGACGGTGATCACGTTGCGGTGCTCGGCGCTCTCGCTGGAGGTGGTCAGGCGGACCTCGACGCCGCGCTCCTGGGCGAACAGCGGGGCGTTGACGTAGGACACCGTCTCCGCCACCACGTCCTCGAACACGCCCTTCAGCGCGGACAGTTCGAGCACCTTCACGTCGTGCTGGGTGATCTCGCCGCGGACCTCGACGTCGAGCCGGACGGCGACCTCGCCGGCCAGCGCGGTGAAGATCCGGCCGAGCTTCTCGGCCAGCGGCAGGCCCGGGCGCACGTCCTCGGCGATCACGCCGCCCTGGACGTTGACGGCGTCCGGCACCAGCTCGCCGGCCAGCGCCAGGCGCACCGACTTGGCGACGGCGATGCCGGCCTTCTCCTGCGCCTCGTCGGTGGAGGCGCCCAGGTGCGGGGTGGCGACCACGTTGTCGAAGCCGAACAGCGGGGAGTCGGTGCACGGCTCCTTGGTGTACACGTCCAGGCCGGCGCCGGCCACCCGGCCGTCGCGCAGGGCGTTGGCGAGCGCCTCCTCGTCCACGATGCCGCCGCGGGCGGCGTTGACGATGCGCACGGTCGGCTTGACCTTGTGCAGCGCCTCGTCGCCGATCAGGCCGATGGTCTCGGGGGTCTTGGGGAGGTGGACGGTGATGAAGTCCGAGACCTCCAGCAGCTCCTCCAGGGTGACCAGCTTGACGCCCATCTGGGCAGCGCGGGCGGCCTGGATGTAGGGGTCGTACGCGACGATCTTCATGCCGAACGCGGACATCCGCTGGGCGACCAGGACGCCGATCCGGCCGAGGCCGACGACGCCGAGGGTCTTCTCGCTCAGCTCGACGCCGGTGTACTTGTTGCGCTTCCACTCGCCCTGCTTGAGCGCGGCGTTGGCCGGCGCGATGTTGCGGGCGACGGAGATCAGCAGGCCGCAGGCGAGTTCGGCGGCGGTGACGATGTTGGAGGTCGGCGCGTTCACGACCATCACGCCGGCCTTGGTGGCGGCGGCGACGTCCACGTTGTCCAGGCCGACCCCGGCCCGGGCGACCACCTTGAGCTTGCGGGCGACGGCCAGCGCCTCCGCGTCGACCTTGGTGGCGGAGCGGATCAGGATCGCGTCGACGTCGGCGATCGCGCCGAGCAGCTCGGTGCGGTCGGCGCCGTTGCAGTGGCGGATCTCGAAGTCGGGGCCGAGGGCGTCGACGGTGGCGGGCGACAGCTCTTCGGCGATCAGGACGACGGCGGTTTTGGATGTCACAGTGCTCACGACAGTGTGTCCTTAACTCTGCGGTTCTCCCCGGCACGTGGGTGGCGTGGACGGCGGGGGGAAGGTGGCATGCCGCGTAGGTAGACGCACGACGCTGTGGGCCTGACGCGCACTCGGAGTGTATCGACGGGCTGGGTACCAGGCTGCTCCCGTCCGGCGAAATCACCCGGACGAGAGCAGCCTACTTGTACAAGGAAGTTACAAAATCGGGCAGAGCCCGAGGCCGGTTCAGGCCTTGTCGTCGACCCAGCTCATCAGCGAGCGCAGCTTCTTGCCGGTGGTCTCCAGCAGGTGGTCCTCGTCGGCCTTCTTGTACTCGTTGTACTTGGGCAGACCGGCCTTGTACTCGGCGATCCAGGTGTTGGCGAAGGTGCCGTCCTGGATCTCGGCGAGGACCTTGCGCATCTCGGCCTTGGTGGCGTCGGTGATGATCCGCGGGCCGGTGACGTAGTCGCCCCACTCGGCGGTCTCGGAGACCGACCAGCGCATCTTCTCCAGGCCGCCCTCGTACATCAGGTCGACGATGAGCTTCAGCTCGTGCAGGCACTCGAAGTAGGCGATCTCCGGCTGGTAGCCGGCCTCGACCAGGGTCTCGAAACCGGCCTTCACCAGGGCGGCGGTGCCACCACAGAGGACGGCCTGCTCACCGAACAGGTCGGTCTCGGTCTCCTCGGTGAAGGTGGTCTTGATGACGCCGGCCTTGGTGGCGCCCAGGCCCTTGGCGTAGGACAGCGCCAGGTCGAAGGCCTTGCCGGAGGCGTCCTGCTCGACGGCGACGATCGCGGGGACGCCGCGGCCCTCCTCGTACTGGCGGCGGACCAGGTGGCCCGGGCCCTTCGGGGCGACCATGCAGACGTCGACGTCCGCCGGGGGCTTGATGAAGCCGAAGCGGATGTTCAGGCCGTGGCCGAAGAACAGGGCGTCGCCGGCCTTCAGGTGCGGGGCGATGTCGGCCTCGTAGACGTCGGCCTGGATCGGGTCCGGCACCAGGATCATGATGACGTCGGCCTCGGCCGCGGCCTCGGCCGGGGTGACGACGCGCAGGCCGGCCTCCTCCGCCTTGGCACGGGACTTGGACTCCGGCTTCAGGCCGACCCGGACGTCGGCGCCGGAGTCGCGCAGGGACAGCGCGTGGGCGTGGCCCTGGCTGCCGTAGCCGATGACCGCGACCTTGCGGCCCTGGATGATGGACAGGTCGGCGTCGTCTTCGTAGAACAGCTCGGCCACGGGGGCACATCTCCTTGCGTGATGGTTGCCGGGTACGCGTTCTCTACGGTAGGCGTACCGGCGGGGGCGTGGGGCGGTGCTTCAGGGTGTGAGACGGCCTGCGTCTCGGGGGTGCTCAGGCGCTGCGGTCGAGGGCGCGCAACGAGCGGTCCGTGATCGAACGGGCGCCGCGCCCGATGGCGACCAGGCCGGACTGGACCAACTCCTTGATGCCGTAAGGCTCCAGCATCCGGAGCATGGCCTCCAGCTTGTCCGAGCTTCCGGTGGCCTCGATGGTCACCGCGTCCGGGGACACGTCGACCGTCTTGGCACGGAACAGCTGGACGATCTCGACGATCTGCGACCGGGTCTCGTTGTCGGCGCGGACCTTCACCAGGACCAGTTCCCGCTGGATCGCAGCGGACTGGTCGAGTTCGACGATCTTTATCACGTTCACGAGCTTGTTGAGCTGCTTGGTGACCTGTTCCAGCGGGAGGTCCTCGACGTTGACCACGATGGTCATCCGGGACACGTCCGGATGCTCGGTCGGGCCGACGGCGAGGGAGTCGATGTTGAAGCCCCGACGGGAGAACAGAGCGGCGATGCGGGCGAGCACGCCGGGCTTGTTCTCGACCAGGACGGAGAGGGTGTGCTTGGACATGGGGTTCCTCAGGCGCTCTGGAGTTGAAGGGGGGCGTTAGTCGAGGTCGTCGCCGAAGTCGGGGCGGACGCCCTTGGCGAACTGGATCTCGTCGTTGCTGGTGCCGGCCGCGACCATCGGCCAGACCATGGCG
>NZ_JBHXML010000151.1:0-3245 GCF_042720345.1 Kitasatospora sp. NPDC058478
GCCCCGCCCCCCCCAAAACCCGGGGGGCCCCCCCCCCCGGGTTGGGGGGGGGGCGGCGCCGCGGAGGGGCCGGGGATCAGCCGTGGAGGTAGACGATGCCGAGTTTGGTGAGCTGCCAGAGCTGGCCGGCGGCGCCGGTGTCGGTGGCGAGTTCGACGGCGGGGTTGCCCTTGGCGTCGAGGGTGGTGCCGGGGGCGATCACCTTGGTCGGGTCCTGGGAGTCGGCGATCTTGTAGCGGCCGCCGCCGGCCGGCTTGAGGACCCAGTGCTGGTTGCCGCCGCCGTTGCAGCGCCACTGCTGGATGCGGGTGCCGGCGGCGGTGGAGGCGGCGTTGGCGTCCAGGCACATGTCCCGGTTGCCGCTGAAGTCGAGCTCGTAGCTGCCGCCGGCCTTGGCCTCCAGGACGAAGGACTGGTTGAGCCCGCCGGTGGCCGGATAGGTGATGGCGGCCCGGCCGTTGGTGGAGTCGCCGTAGGTGCCGCCGCCGGTGAGGTCGAGCGCGTTGCCGCTGGCCGCGTTGGTGAGCTGGTACCAGGAGCCGTCCTCGGGGACGTCCGCGAACGGCTGCCCGGGGGTGAGCGGCTGGATGGAGGTGGTGTTCTGCTGGTTGAGCGTGCAGTAGGCCTGCGCCAGTTCGGGCTTGGCGAAGAACTGGCCGAGGCAGACGCCCTCGCCGCGGTAGCCGGCCACCCTCAGGTGGTACGACTGGCGGACCATGTTCATGCACAGCCCGGGGATGCCGATCTGCGAGTCGCAGCCGTTGCGGGCCCACTCGGCGAGGTTGATGACGTCCCCGTTGCTGTACTCGTACGGGGAGCTGGTCCACTCCGCGCAGACCTCGTGGCCGAAGGCGACCCGCCGCTGGTCGAGGTAGCGCACGCCGGGCACCTGCTCGGCGGCGCCGCGCAGCGCGTCGCTGAAGGTCGGCACCACCCAGTTGTGGCCCCAGGCGAGGTCCTCGGGGAAGGCCGGGCAGCCGTCGGCGACCTTGCCGAGGTAGTCGTTGCGCCGGATGTCCGGGGTGATCGGATTGAAGTACGACTGGTAGACCAGCTGGTACGAGGAGTCGGCGTAGCCCGCCTTCCGCATGGTCTGCCGGATGTTCTGGAGCGCCGCGACGACCTTGGGCTGGACCCGCTTGGCGCGCTGGACGATCTCGTCGCTGCCGATGGTGTCGCGGCAGCCCTGGTCCTTGGGGATCGGGAAGTACTGCGCGAGGCAGTGCATCATGATCCCGCTGAAGTCGAAGTCGTCGTTGGCGCCGATCGTGACGACGACCATCTTCACGTCGTACCTGCCCGCCGCGTCGGCGAGTTTGACGTCCTGTTTGGGCTCGCCGAAGTCGCCGCTGCCGGAGCCGGTGACCTTGGCGAGCTCGGGGTCGCTGACCAGGTCGCCGGTCTGGGCGCCGGAGCAGGCGAGGTCGATCGGGGTGACGCCGGGGATGTCGGTGACGAAGATCTCCGACTTGGGGTGCCGGTGGCAGTAGTTGGTGGGGCTGTCGGTCTCCGGGAAGTAGCCGTCGTTGGTGTCGGTGCCGGCGCCCTCCCCGGAGATGGCGCTGTCGCCGAGGGCGACGATGGCGGCCGGGCGGGTGGCGCCGGCCGCGGGGGCCGGGTCGGCGAGGGCGGCGGGAGCGCCGGCCAGGCCGAGGGTGGCGACGAGGGCGCCGGTGGCGAGCAGCGCGCCGTACGGGGAGCGGCGCGCCACCGTCCGGGGCCGCCGCGCCGCTGTCAGTCGGGACCTGATCACACGCGACTCCTTGCGGGGGGTGGGGGGCCGCCCGGCCGGGCGCCGAGCGGCGCGGAGCAAGAAAGGTGAGCAGGTCTCATATTCTAGGTACTGACAAGTAACGCAACAAGGCTTGTGACACCGCCGGAACCTGACGCCCCGACACGCCCCCGGACATGCGGAGAGCCGCCGCCCCGCGCCCCAGGAGGGAAGCGCGGAACAGCGGCTCGTACCGGCCGAACCGGGAGCAGGATCAGCCCGCGTTGGCGCAGTGGTTGCCGAACGCCGGGTTGAGCAGGCCGATGATGTCGATGGTGTTGCCGCACAGGTTGACCGGGATGTGAACCGGAACCTGAACCTGGTTGCCCGAGATGACACCGGGGGAACCCGCAGCGACACCCTCGGCGCCGGAGCTGGCCATCGCGGTGCCGGCGCCGGCGGCCACGATGCCCACCACGGCCGCGCCGACGGCGGCGGTCTTCTTGATGCTCATACGAGCCTCCTGACTGTTCATACAGAGATGCACGGGGAGTGCGACATCAAGAACGACACCCACCCGGGCCGGTTGCGACAGTGGACGCACTGTCACCCATCCGGCCCAACGGAGACGGCGACCGGCATTCGGGTGATCAGCGGACCGGACCGTTTCCCCTCGCACGGTGCCTCGTTCTCTCTGGCGGAACACGATCCACCCGGCCCCCTTCACACGAATCGAGTACCGCCCATGCGCAAGCTCGCCCACGGCGTCGTCGGCACCGCGGCCGGCGCCGCCCTGCTCGCCGCCGGCGCCGGCGTCGCGTCCGCCCACCACCTGCACGGCGCGTCCGCCGAGGGTGTCGCGGCCGGCTCGGCCGGCGCGGTCTCGGGCAACTCGGTGGAGGTGCCCGTGCACATTCCGCTCAACGTGTGCGGCAACTCGATCGACGTCGTGGGCCTCCTGAACCCGGCGTTCGGCAATAACTGCCTCAGCGCCTGACCGGGAATTCCCCTGGTCGCACCTCTGCCCGAACCGCTCCCGGCCGTGCGGGAATTGTTCGCGAGGTGCTGGAACAACGCGGCGGCCGCGTCGACGCCCGAGCCATGGGCGAAACACGCCGGTGTGCGCCGCCGGAGTGACAATCACGGCAATCCCCAGAAACCAGCGGGTGAGTATTCGTGCTCGCCCGGCTCCCGACATTTCCCATCCGTCGGGCAGAAAACGGAGGAAAGACATGCGCAACTTCAAGAAGGCCGCCGTCCTGTCCCTGGCCGCCACCGGTCTGGTCCTCGGTGCCGCCGGCGGTGCGTTCGCCAGCTCCGGCGCCGAGGGTGTGGCCGCCGGCTCCCCCGGTGTGCTCTCCGGCAACCAGCTCCAGATCCCGGTGCACATCCCGATCAACCTGTGCGGCAACTCCATCAACGTCATCGGCCTGCTCAACCCGGCCTTCGGCAACACCTGCGTCAACGCCGGCTGAACCGGCCGTCGCCGCACCGGCGACAGCAGATTCACCGAGTGCCGCGCCCCCCGACGCCG
>NZ_JBHXML010000152.1:0-3045 GCF_042720345.1 Kitasatospora sp. NPDC058478
GCCCGGGGCCGTCGCCGTGCCGGCCGGCGCGCCGCGTCGACGCGCTTAGAACGTCACCAGCCAGGACAGGCTCCCGGTCAAGTGCTCGCGCAGCGCCGGGTCGGCCACCGCCGGGGTGGGGTCGGTGGCGACGGCCGTCAGCAGGTGCGGCCGGGAGCGGGGGCCGCCCGGGCGGAGGGCGGCGAGGTCGGGGGCGGTGCGCCCGCGCTGCCCGGGCAGCTCGCGTCCGTCCAGGAACCAGCGCAGCCGGGTGCCCGGGACGGGCAGGTCGACGGTGAGGCGGCTGGCGGAGGTGAGCCAGGTGTCGGTGGAGACGGGACTCGTCAGCGGGGTGGCGTGGCGGTAGAAGCCGGCGATCATCGCCTCCCGTCCGGGCAGGTTGAACTCCCGCCCGAGCGAGCGCATGATCGAGTTCTCGGTCGGCCGGTACAGCCCCGTCGGGTAGTAGCCGCCGCCCTCGTACGCGCCGACCGTCCCGCCGTCGGGGGACGTCCGGCCGAGCCAGCGGGACCACTTGGTGCCCTGGGCGCGCATCCGGTCGGCGGTCAGCGTACTGATGTTGGCCTCGGCCGGCTCCGCGCCCTGGTAGGTGCCCTGGCCGTCGTACGCGTACTCGTCGGCGAGCTTGCCCAGCGAGTGCCCGGTCTCGTGCACCGCGATCTGCCCGGACTTCGCGTTGCCGCCCGCCACGGTGGCGATGCCCTCGTAGCCGAGCGAGGACTTGACGTCGTTGTAGCCCGCGCCGCCGTACTTGGCGCTGTTGGCCACCACGATCACCAGGTCCGCCTGCGGGGCCTTGGCCGCGTAGCGCTCGACCGCCTTCTCGTCCACGCAGAGCAGCCGCTCCACCCCGTCGCACCAGAAGTACGAGCCCAGCGCGGTGTGCCGGACGGTCGCCTGGTCCGGATCCCCGGAGACGCCCGACTCGGGCGAAACGGCCGACACCGCCCAGACGTTGAACAGGTTGCGGTAGGTGGCGTACGGCTCGACGGCGGTGATCTCGCGCCACTTCTCGGCCGCGTCGCTGCGGAACTTCTCCTGTTCCTGCGTCGCGTAGCCGTCCCCGATGACCACCACGTCGAGCTTGGCGGCCGGATCGCCGTTGCGCACCAGCGCGGTGACGTCGCCGTCGTCCTGCATCGGGGCCACGCCCTGGATGCGGGGGCCGGCCGTGTACGGGGAGCCGGTGGGGACGAGGGCCCGGGATATGCCGCCGTCCTCGCCGAACACCTCGACGGGGTGCCGGCCGTCCGCCGGAGCGGCTGTGGGGGCGGCGCCCGTCGTGGTTCCGGGCGGGGCTGCGGGTGCGGCGAGTGCGGGGGCGCCGCCGAGGAGGGCCGCGGCCAGGGCGGCGGTGAGGAGGGTTGCGGCGGTTCTGGTCCTGCGGCTCCTGGTACTGCTGGGCATGGGTGGCCTCCCCGGTGGTGGCGTGAGCGGGAGGTGGCAGCCTATTTCCCACGTTGAGAACCTGACAACTGTTTCCCACGTTGGGAACCTGACAACCTGTGAGGGGCATTCCGGATCCGCTCCGGGCCGCTACTCCACGGACATCCCGCTGATGACGGAGACCGCGAGCAGCCAGGCCAGGACGGCCAGGGTCACGGTCACGGGCAGCGGCCAGTCCATCAGGAGGAGCATGGCGGCACCCACCAGCGTGGTGACCGCCATGGGGACGGACATCCCGGCCGGGATCCACCAGGAGCGCACGTTCGGCCCGAGCAGGCCGCCCGCGATCAGGGCCGTGCCCGCGCCGACCAGCAGCGCCAGCTTCAGGACGGCCAGCCACAGGGTGTGCGGATTGCGGGCCCGGTGCCCCTGATAGTCGACCTCGACCACCTGGCCCCTCCAGACCGTCAGGTTCACGACCGCGCCGGTCCGCACGTCGTCGTAGAACGCCTCCCCGACGTCGTAGGCGCCGGTCGGAGCCTTCTCGCGGGCCACGGTCAGGGTGTACGAGGTCGAGTCGCCGTCCCGCTCCGCCGCCCTCTTCGTCACCCGCCCGCTCTCCCGCAGCGTGCAGTCCACCCCGGGCCCGATCGCCGGAGCGCCGCAGACCGGGGCGCCGCGATACGCCCACCCCTCGTGGTACGCGGCGACGAACCGTGCGAACCCGAGGCCGACCGCGGACAGGCCGAGCAGCAGGAGCAGGGCCTGCGCCACGACCCGCAGCGTCAGCGCGGTGGCCCGCCCGCGCGGCCGGGCGTCCTGCGGGCCCGGCGGCTTGCCGAACAGCGTCATCGGACTCCCCCTCGTCTGGACGTCGGTCGCCATGCGGGCCGACGCCCCGGCACGCCGTGGGCGGCGCCGGGGGCGGCACGGACTTGGATGATGCCAGGGGCAGGGATAGCGCGGGAGGAACCCGCCACTGCTGTAACGGACTTGTGCCATGCCGGGGGTGCGGGCGGTGCGCCGGTGCCCGCGTGTTTTCGGCCGTTCCGGGCGCGGGCGGACCACCTCGGCCGCCCCATCGGCGGTGCCCCGTCGCAGGAATTCGTGATCGACGGGCCAAGAGGCCTGACCAGGCCGGGGTGGACGCATTTTCCGCCGTCATATGCTCGCGGATCCGACCGCTCCCTAAAGTCACCGCAGACAGAGCGCCGGGCTGCTCTCCGAGCCGCCGCCCGGCGCCCCCACGCGCACCACCGACCCCGAGGACGGACAGCTGTGAACAACCGGACCAGGAACAGGATCGCGGGCGGCCTCGCGGCGTTCGCCACGGCCACGGCGCTGGGCCTCGCCGCGGCCCCGGCAGCACAGGCGCAGACCGCCTCCCCGGACGCGCTGCAGAGCATCAACTGCAGCACCGGCACGTTCGGGAGCGACGGCACCCAGCAGTACTTCAACATCTCCTGCTCGGGCACCGGAACCACCAAGTGGTGGGTCAACGTGAGCTGTTCCGACGGCTCCACCCGCACCGTGGGCCCGTACACCACCTTCCTGAACGTGCGCGTCTACTGCCCGCCGAACACCACCGCCCTGAGCGGCTGGGTGAGCTACACCCCCTGAACCCGATGGCGCCGGCGGCCCGGCACACCCCCCGTGGGT
>NZ_JBHXML010000153.1:0-2817 GCF_042720345.1 Kitasatospora sp. NPDC058478
GGCGAGGGGCGGCCGCACGCCGACACGCGCTGTTCAACGGGGACTTGGCGACGCCGGGCTCAGAAGGTCCGGGTCGGCGGGTGCGGAGCGGCGCAGGAGGACGATCCGCAGGAGCTGGAGCTGGGTGCCCCGGAGGCGCCCGTCTCGGGCAGGGCGACGGTGTCGCGCAGCGCGGTGACGGTCAGCTCGCCGAGGTCGAGGTCGTCGAGGGCGAGGACGTCCTCGAAGTGGTCCGACATGTGGTCTCCCGGATGTTCGAGATGAATTGACGGATGGTCAGAACGAGTCCGCGCCGGGCAGGTTCGGCTGGGCGCAGGAGGACGAGGCCTGGCAGGAGCAGGACCCCCAGGAGCCGCCGTTCTCCGGCAGGGCGACGGTGTCGCGCAGCGCGGTGACGGTCAGCTCGCTGAGGTCCAGGTCCTGGAGGTCGAGCGCCTGGCCGACGAGGCCCGGGGCGGACGTGGACGCGGACATGGCAAGGTCGGACATGTCGGACTCCTTTGGGGTGGCGGACGAGGCCGAGGTGCGCTTGTGGCGGGGTGGGGGCCGAGGGTGTGCCGGCCCCCGGGGGTGCGGCGGCGCACGCGGATCGTCCTGACCCCGGCGTCGCACCGCCCACCGGCGACTCTAGGCCGCGGCCGGCCGCGCCGGACCCGGGCGCTCGGCACATTGGCCGGATGCCCACCTCGCCGGGCGCAACACCGGCTCCTGCCTCAGCCGCACTTGAGCGAGCCGTGACCGGCGCTCCGGTGCACCGCCCCCATGGCGGCCGGGGCCCGCCGTCCGCTCGGGCGCCCCGGCCGATCCGCTCCAGCCGATCCGCTCCAGCCGATCCGCTCCAGCCGATCCGCCCCGGCCGATCCGCTGCGGTCAGTCCTGCGGGGTGAACGACTCCAGGTAGGCGGCCGCCTTCGCGGGGTCGAGGAACCACTGCTCCAGGTCGGCCGGGTCGTTGAAGGCGTTGGCGAACCGGACGGCGACGGGCGGGAGTTGACCGGCGGCGCCGAGCAGGTGCAGGACGTGCTCGGGCGGCGGCGCGAGCATCGCGTTGCTCCAGACGGTGCTTGGGCGCACGGCCTGCCAGAAGCGGTCGAAGGCGGCCCGCATGAAGTCGCGGTCGAACGGCTTGTCGCCGTGGGCGAGGATCGCGTCGAGGTAGCCGGCCGCGCACCGGGCGGCGTTGTTGGAGCCCTGGCCGGTGATCGGGTCGTTGAGGACGACGACGTCCGCGACGCCCAGCACCGCTCCGCCGCCGGGCAGTTCGCCGACCGGGTGGCGGACGGCGGGGGTGAAGCGCCCGGCGAGGGTGGCGCCGGCGTCGGTGAGTTCGATTCCGGCCCGGGCGCGGTCGTACTCCCAAGGAGTGAAGGCCTTCATCAGGTCGAGCGTCACCCGCAGGTGTTCGGCCGGGTCGCGGACCCCGTCGAAGGCGTCCGCCGGGCCGCCCGGGGCGGCCTCCCAGAGCAGGATGTCGCACGGGCCGGCCGCGGTCAGCGCCGGCATCACGAACAGTTCGCCGATGCCGGGCACCACGTTGCAGCGGACGGCGGGGAAGTCGTGCTCGGGGCGCGGGCCGAGCCCGTACACGTAGCTGGCGGCCAGCGCGCGCTGCGGCCGGTCGTACCGGGAGCGCTCGTGGTCGCGCTCGAACATCGCGGCCAGGTCGCCCTTTCCGGCCGCGACCAGGACCAGGTCGTAGGAGCCGGAGAGGTGTTCGAGGTCGCCGACGGTCACCGGGCGGACCACGACCCGGCCGCCGCGCCCGGCGAAGGTCTCCAGCCAGGCGGGCATCTTCAGCCGCTGGTCGACGGACTGCGCGGGCGCGTCCAGGCGCCCGACCCAGTCGATCACCCGCACGGACTGCGGCCCGGCGACGGAGACTCCGAGGCCCTCGATCCGGGGTGCGGCGTCCGCCCAGAGGTCCAGGCCGAGGTCGCGTTCGGTCCGCAGTGCGGCGTCGAACATGCACTGGGTGGACAGCACCCGGCCGCTGCGGACCGCGTCCGCGTCGCGGTCGGTCATCACCGTCACGTCGTAGCCGTGGGCCTGGAGCCCCAGGGCCAGTTGGAGGCCGGCCTGCCCGGCGCCGACGATCAGAACTCTGCGCATCGTCTCCGCTTTCCTGGTTGTACGTCCCGGCCCGGTCTCAACACCCTTCCGTCCGTGGGCTGGTGAGCCCGCAGGGGGCGGTGGGCGCTGGCCGGCCGCCGGTCGCGCTGCCAGTGGCCTGGATACCAGCCATCGGGCACCGGCGTCCACGGCCCGCGCGCGCCCTGCCGGGAACGTCACCGTCCGCGGTCGGATGCCCTCGAACAAGCGATTTGAAAAATTCTTCAACTTCATACATGCTGGCGAGCCGCCGACCCCCGGCCCGACCTGAGAGGACAGCCCGCGCGCATGAGCGACCACCTCCCCCCGTGCCCGTCGTGCTCCAGCGAGTACACCTATGAGATGAACGCCCTCATGGTCTGCCCGGAGTGCGGCCACGAGTGGATGCCCGCGGCAGGCGGCGCCGCCGAACCGGCCGGCCCGGGCGAGCGGGTGATCCGGGACGCGGTCGGCAACGTGCTCAGCGACGGCGACACCGTGACCGTCGTCAAGGCCCTCAAGGTCAAGGGCAGCGTCTCCGGCATCAAGGCGGGCACCAAGGTCCGCAACATCCGTCTGGTCGACGGCGTCGACGGCCACGACATCGACTGCCGGATCGAGGGGTTCGGCGCGATGCAGCTCAAGTCGAGCGTGGTCAAGAAGGCCTGACCGGGCCCGCGCCCGGCGCGAAACGGCGGCGGCCCGTACGAGCACCTGCTCGTACGGGCC
>NZ_JBHXML010000154.1:0-2744 GCF_042720345.1 Kitasatospora sp. NPDC058478
GTCGAGGACCGTCCGGGGCTCCGGCGCGCTTGCACGGGGGCGCCTACTCGCTCTTGATCGCGCCCAGGATGTCCATCCGGGCGGCCCGGTGGGCCGGCCAGAGGGCGGCCAGCAGGCCGATCACCGCGGCCGCGACCAGGAAGCCGAGGATCTGCAGCGGCGGCACCACGGTGGTGATGTTCTTGAGCGAGTCCGCCATCGTGCGGGTGCCCGCCCAGGCCACCAGGATCCCGAGCCCGATCCCGACCGCGCCGCCGAACAGCGCGATCAGCAGCGACTCCAGCCGGACCATCCGGCGGATGCCGATCCGGTCCAGGCCGATCGCCCGCAGCATGCCGATCTCCCGGCGCCGCTCGAACACCGACATCGCCATGGTGTTGACCACGCCGAGCACCGCGATCACCACGGCCATCCCGAGCAGCCCGTACATCATGTTCAGCATGCCGGTGATCAGCTGACGGTTCTCCGCCTTGATGTCCTTCTCGCCCTTGACGGCGATCAGCGGGTTGCCGCCGGTCGCGTCGCGCAGCGCCTGCTTCAGCTTCTCGTCCGCGCCGTTGGCGCCCTTCACCAGGACCTTCGCCGGGCCGGAGCCGGGCAGCGCGTGCGGGCCCACCACGTTGTCCGGGGCGACGATGTTGGCCAGCGCGCTGTTGGCCTCCAGCACGGCGCCGACGGTGAGCGAGCCCTTGGCCCCGCCCGGGTAGGTGACGGCCATGGTGTCGCCGACCTTGAAGCCGAGGCGCTGGGCGGTGCCCGAGCTCATCATCAGCTTGCCCTGCTTGAGGGCGTCCGCCGAACCGTCCTTGACCTTGACGGTGGCCAACTGGTCGATGGTCGCGGCGTCGACGCCCGTCAGGAACTCGTAGTCGGAGTCGCCCTTGTCGGTCGTCACCCGGACTTCGCGCATCACGCTCATGGCGCTGACGCCGGGTGCCTTGGCGATCTGGCCGGCGACCTCGGGGGAGAGCTTCGAGCCGTTCTGCATGGCGACGGTGTAGTCGGCCTTGAGGTCGTCCGCGGTCGCCGCGTCGACGGCCTTGTTCACCGAGGCGCCGACCACGGTCAGCGCGGTGATCAGGGTGACGCCGATGGTCAGCGCCGAGGCGGTGGCCGCCGTCCGGCGCGGGTTGCGGATCGCGTTCTCCTGGGCCAGCTTGCCCGGCGTGCCGTAGAGCTTGCGCAGCAGCGGGGCGAACAGCGCGATCAGCGGCCGGGCCAGCAGCGGGGTCAGCACGAACACGCCGATCAGCAGGGTGCCCGCGCCGAGCCCGACCAGCTTGTACTCCTTGCCGCCCGCGCCCGCGGCCAGGGAGCCCGCGCCGGCCAGCGTGAACAGCAGGCCGATCGTGTTGCGCACCAGCAGGCTCTTCTGGGTGGCCGGCTGCTCGACCGAGCTCATCGCGGCCACCGGGGCGATCCGGGAGGCGCGCAGGGCCGGCAGCAGGGCGGACAGCACCGTCACCAGGACGCCGACCAGCAGGGTCACCGCGATGGTGAGCGGCTTGATCACCAGCGAGCCCTGCGGCATGGTGTCGTCCATCGCGCTGACCAGCGTCTGCATTCCGGCGCCGATCCCGATGCCGGCGAGCAGCCCGGCCGCCGAGGCGAGCAGGCCGACCAGCAGTGCCTCGACCAGCACGGAGCGGGTGATCTGCTTGCGGCTGGCGCCGATCGCCCGCAGCAGTGCGAGTTCCTTGGTGCGCTGGGCGACCAGCATGGTGAAGGTGTTGGCGATGATGAAGATGCCGACGAACAGCGAGATGAAGGCGAAGACCATCAGGAAGGTGCTCAGGACCTTGGTGCCCTGCTGGATCATCCGGTCCTGCTCGGCGGCGAGCTCGCGCCCGGTCTTCGCCTCGATCGAGTCGCCCTGCGGGGCGGTCTGCTTGACGGCGGCGAGCAGCGCGGTGTCGTCCGCGCCCGGCTTGCCCTTGACGTCCAGCTCGGCGTAGCGGCCCGGGCTCAGGTAGAGCTGCTGGGCGGTGGCGGTGTCGAAGGCGGCCAGCGAGCCGCCGGCCAGCACGCGCGGGTCGTTGGTGGTCAGGGTGCCGGTGAGCTTGAGCTTCATCACCGGGCCGTTGACGGCGACCCGGACGGTGTCGCCGACCTGGTAGCCGCCCTTCTCGGCGGTCTTGGTGTCCAGTGCGATCTCGCCCGAGCCGTGCGGGCCGCGGCCGTCGACCAGCGGGTAGCGCGGGTCGGTGCCGTCGGCGCCCGGCACGTAGTTGGTGCCGGTGGTGGAGAAGCCGTTGCCGATCAGCGCGCCCTTCTTGTCGGCGATGCCGGCGAAGCCGCTGACCACGCCACGCGCCTCGGCGGCGCCGGGCAGTGCCGCGACCGCCTTGCGGATCTCCTCGGTGAGGGCCGGGCCCTCGGAGTCCTCACCGGTGTGGTCGTAGGCCTGGCGGGCGGCGTCGCGGTCGCTGACCGTGACGGCGATGTCGGTGTAGCTCTTGGAGTTCTGGGTCCTGAGCGCGTTGCCGAAGGTGTCGGAGAAGACCATGGTGCCGGCGACGAAGGCGGTGCCGAGCATGACGGCCAGCGCCGTCATGAGCAGTCGGCCCTTGTGGGCCAGCACGTTGCGCAAAGCGGTGCGGTACATGAGGGGGTGTCAGTCCTGGGGGTTCTCGAAGGTCGGGGGCGCGGGGCTGGCGGGATGCTCTAGCTGGTGCGGCCCTTGGCGTCGAAGCGGCGCATGCGGTCCAGGACGGTGTCGGCGGTGGGGTGGTGGAGTTCGTCGA
>NZ_JBHXML010000155.1:0-2629 GCF_042720345.1 Kitasatospora sp. NPDC058478
GCACCATGCCGACCACCGGCACTGGTACCGGCCGCGCGCCCGGCGGCCCACCGCTGCCGGTGGTCGGCATGGTGCCGGTCGCCGCCGAACAGGCCGAACGCCTGGCCGCCCGCCCGCAGTTCGGCCTCCCGGCCGGGCCGTGGGCGCACCTGACGGCGCTGGCCGCCGAGGCGAGCCACGGCGGCGGCCTGTTCTGGTGGCACGGCTGGGAGCAGTCCGCCACCGCCCTGCACACGGTGCGGCGCGCACTCTGGGAGGCGGGCCTCTAGCCCCGCGCCTCCAGTCCCGGGCCGGGTGCTGCCCCGGGGCTCGATCGGGTATCAGCGGCGGGTTTCGACCTTCAGGTCGCCGTGGGTCACCGTGCGCATCCTGTCGCTGGCGAGCAGGTCGTGCGGGAAGCCGAGTTCGATCGCGCTGGCCTCGTCGAGGCGGGCCAGTTGGGAGGCCGTGAAGTCGACCTCCAGGGCACCCAGATTGTCCTCCAGCTGCGCGAGAGTGCGGGCGCCGATGAGCGATGCCGTCACATCCGGGTTCTGCAGGGTCCAGGCCAGCCCGACCTGGGCGGTTGTGCGGCCCAGCTCCGCGGCGACCTCCTTCACGACATCAGCGATGTCCAGGTTGTGTTCGGTGAGCCCGCCGTTGGCGATATTGAAATTCTTACGGGTGCCGTCGTCGACCGCGGTGTCCGTCGTGGTCAGGTCGTCGCGGCTGTACTTGCCGGTGAGCACCCCGCCGGCAAGTGGCGAGTACGGCACCACGCCCAACCCCATCTCGCGTGCCATCGGGATCAGGTCACGTTCCCCGGTACGCTCGATCAGGTTGTATTCGATCTGCAGGGCGACCAGCGGCGACCAGCCGCGCAGGTCGGCGATCGCCTGCATGCGCGACACCTGCCAGGCCGGGGCGTTGGAGATCGCCACGTACAAGACCTTGCCCTGCCGGACCAGATCGTCCATGCCACGCAGGATCTCCTCGACCGGTGTCGTGAAATCCCACACGTGCAGGTAGAGCAGATCGATGTAGTCCGTATTCAGCTGTCGCAGACTGGCTTCCACCGACGCGAACAGGCTCTTGCGGTGAGGGCCCCCGGAATTCGGGTCGCCGGGCCGGCGCAGCGTGGTGTATTTCGTTGCCAGTACCAGGCTTTCGCGGTTGTCGCGGGTGAATTCACCCAGCAGGCGCTCGGAGCTGCCATTGGTGTAGGTGTTGGCGGTGTCGACGAAGTTGCCGCCGCGCTCGACGTAGAGGTCGAACAGCTTACGCGCCTCGTCCTGCTCGGCACCCCAGCCCCACTCGGTGCCGAAGGTCGCCGCGCCCAGCGCCAGCGGTGAGACCCGCAGCCCGGAGCGGCCCAGCAACCGGTAGGTGTCGAGGGTGAGCGACATCGTGTCCTCCTGTGCTTGTCATCCGTTGTCGAGAACAAGTCTGTGACCGCCGCGAGCCGGGGATAAGGGAAAGAAGTTCCTGGGAACACCAGTCCTACCCTGACTGTTGGATCGAACATGATGACCCGCACCGTGGACACGGCAAAGGAGCTGGCCGCGTTCCTGCGGACCCGGCGCGAGCGCCTCGACCCGAAGGACTTCGGCCTGCCGTCGCGTCAGCAGGCCCGGCGGACCCCGGGACTGCGTCGTGAAGAGGTCGCCGAACTGGCCGGGGTCAGCATCGACTACATCGCGCGGCTGGAACAGGCCCGGGGACTGCGGCCCTCGGCGAACGTGGTGGAGGCGTTGGCCCGGGCGTTGCGCCTGGCCCCCGACGAACGCGCCTACCTCTTCAACCTGGCCCAGCAGCGCCCCCGCAACGCCGACAAGCCCGCCACCACTGCAGCACCCCCGCTGGCCCGGCTGGTCGCCGACCTGTCGCCGCTGCCGGCCGTGCTGATGAACCACCGCTACGACATCCTGGCCTGGAACGGCGAAATGGCGAGGCTGCTGCTGGATTTCGACACCCTGCCGCCGTCGCAACGCAATGCCATGTGGCTGTGCCTGGTACACCCGGAAATACGCGAGTTCTATGTCGACCGCGAGCGCGTCGTGCGGGAGGGAATCGCCCACCTGCGCGCAGCGTGGGCCGCGCACCCGGAGGACCAGGCGTTGACCGACCTCATCACCGAATGCACCACCCGTAACGAGGAATTCGCGCGATTGTGGGCCGAGGGAGACGTGAAGGTCAACGGCCGCGGACACAAGGTGATGCGGCATCCGGACGCAGGTGTGATCGCCGTGAACTTCGAAGTACTCATGCCACTCCAAGATCCGGACCAGCGGTTGATGATCTGCCGCGCCGCGGACGATGAGAGCCAGTCGGCATTGAACCGGTTGTGCTCACGGTGACGTGGAACCCTCATTCCGGCGCGCCTCGGAGTCCATCGGTGAGATCCGGGCCGAAAGCATGCCGGGTGCCCGGACGGCGCGGTGTCCATGACTGCTACACGTTCGCGGCCAGAACTTTCGAAATAGGCCCTAGGGCGTGTCTTCAAACTCCCGCCTGCGCGCCGGCGTTGGGGCACGCACCTCGCCGCGTTGTCGTCAGTCGCCGATGGCCCCCAGCCTTCGGCCGGGAGGTGCCCCCACCGCATGGACTCCCTCCTCCGCCTTGCGATGCACGCACCCCAACGCCGCCACGC
>NZ_JBHXML010000156.1:0-2325 GCF_042720345.1 Kitasatospora sp. NPDC058478
CTGGACGGTCGTAACGCCTCGTTGGGGGACGGGGTGCGGCGGGCGCTGGGGCGTGAGCCGCGCGACTTCGCCGACTTCGCCCGCGAGGCCGCCGCCTCGGGCGTGTGGAACGTGTGATCCGGCTCGCCGGTGGCGGCCCGAACAGGCCGCCACCGGGCGGGCGTTGGTCGTGTATCCGGACATAACAGTGGAGGTTTGGCCATGTCGGACGGCAAGCAGGTCTGGTCGAGTGAGCAGGGCGTGGGCGCGCTGCCCGGGCACATCCAGGGCTTCGGGCTGATGCACGTGGCGATGCGCCGGGACGCCGCGCGGCTGAGCGCGGCCGCCGCCCGGGGTTCGTCCGCGGGCGGCTGGGGCCCCGCGGCGGCCCTGGCGGACTGGTTCGGCCGACTGCGGGCCGTCATCGACTGGCACCACCACAGCGAGGACGAGATCCTCTGGCCCTTCCTGCGCGAGCGGCTGGCCGGCTTCGACGGCGGCGGCATCCTGGAGCAGGACCACGAAGCGCTCGACCGGACGATGCGCCGGGTGGCGGAGGTGCTCTCCGCCCGCCGGATCGCCGAACTGCCGGATGCCGCGGCGGGGTTCGAGAACCTGATCCGCGAGCACCTGGGCCACGAGGAGCCGGTGGTGTTCCCGGCTCTCGCGGGCCTGCCGGTGGACGAGTACCTGCGGGTGGAGCGGCGGATCATCCAGAGCGCGCCGGGGCAGGTCATGACGTACCTGCAGCCGTGGATGTTCGACGGCGCGGACGCGGCGTCCGTGCGGGCCGTGTCGGCCACCATCCCGGGCCCGGTGCGGCTGATCGGCCGTACGGTGCTGGAGCGCCGGTACCGGCGCACCCTGAACCCGGTTCTGTGACCGCTCACCCCTTTCCGACTCCCCGGGCACTCGCCGACTCCGCAAGTGCCTTGGTGTGAAGAGGGGTTCCGGTTGTCGCGGTTCCGTTGCGGGTGGCGCCGCACGGTGGGTGGTGTCGTTCGTTCCGCTGTTCGCCGGCACCGCGCCCTGCGGGGCCGGGAGAGTGAAAAGGGGTCCTGTGATGCGTTCGGATCAGAGGTCGGCACCGGTGTCGTACGCCGTCCCGTCGGCCATCGGCGGTGTGCGGCCGGGGAGTTCACCGCACGGCGGAACGGCCGGGCAGGGCCGCGCCGCCGGGCCCGTCCTGGCGGGCGCCACCATCGCGATGGGCCTGATGGCGGGCCTGTTCTTCGCCTTCGACGTGTCCGTGATGCCCGGCCTCGCGGCCGGGGACGACCGGACGTACGTGACGGCGATGCAGCACATCAACTCGTCGATCGAGAACGGGATGTTCGGCCTGGTCTTCGTCGGGGCCTTCGCCGCCACCGGCGTGGCGGCCTGGCTGCAGCACAAGGCCGGCCGGCGCCAGGCGGCGCTGTGGGCGGCCGGGGCGACGGTGCTGTACGTGGTGGCGCTGATGGTCACGATGGGCGTCAACATCCCGCTCAACAACGACCTGGCGGCGGCCGGAGACCCGTCCCAGATCCACGATTTCGCGGGCGCGCGCGCCAAGTTCGAGGGCACCTGGGTGGCCGCCAACATGCTCCGCACGCTGCTCTGCACGGCGGGCCTGGCGGCCCTGAGCCGCTCGCTGGTCCTGCACGGCCGGTTCAGCCGCCTGGGCCGCTGAGCGGCCCGGCCGCGCGCGCCGCAGGGCTGCGCGGCCGCGGGGATGCCCGTCCGCCTCGTGCGGGCGGGCCTTCGTGCGTTTCGGGTGCGGCGGGCCCGGTGGCGGGCCTGGTGGTGGGGCGCCCGAGTGCGCCGGGGCGTGCGCCGGTGCGCCGGGCCAGTGCTGTCGGTCAAGTCGCCTGGGGCGTCCTGGACTTGGCGATCCGGGGGCTATGGGTGGAGCATGGGCGGGCCCGGTCGTTGCGGCGCGCTTGCGCCGCTGCCGGGCCGTACGGTGGTCGGCGTGTCCGGTGAGCTGGAGAGGGGGCGGGGTCTGTGGTGGCGGTGGTACGTCCGTACCTGATCCGGGGGAGAGCGGTTCCCCTGGCCAGATATCTGGCGGAGGAGGACATCGAGGGTCTGGTGGCGTGTTCGTGCATCGGGAACGAGGTCACGATCGACCTCGTGGACACCCGGATCCTGGTGACCCTGGCGGACGTGGCCGGGGCGGTGCGACTGAACTTCGACATGGTCCAGGACGGTCCGGCCAAGGCGCGTTCCTGGTCCCGACGCCTGCCGGGCGACGCGGGGCCGGGCGAACTCGCGGCGCGGATAGCCGTGGACGTGCGGACGCTGGCCCGTGAACTGGCCCCGCTGCGGCGCAACCCCCCGCGCAGGCCGGGAGAGGGCGGGCGG
>NZ_JBHXML010000157.1:0-2102 GCF_042720345.1 Kitasatospora sp. NPDC058478
GGCGGGGGGCTCCGGTCCGTCCGGTGCCCCCCGCCCGCCGGGGTCAGATGTCAGGGCGTCAGGCGGTGCAGGTCGCGCGGGAAGAGCGTGGTCCGGCGAATGTTGTCGGTGCCGGTGAGCCGCGCCGTCCAGCGCTCCAGCCCGAGCGCGAACCCGCCGTGCGGCGGCATCCCGTGCGCGAAGGAGCGCAGGTAGCCCTCGTACGGCTGGACCGGCTCGCCCCGGGCCGCCAGCGCGGCCAGGTAGTCCTCGTGCCGGTGCAGCCGCTGGCCTCCGGTGACCAGTTCGAGCCCGCGGAAGAGCAGGTCGAAGCTGTTGGAGTACTCCGGGCGGCCCGGTTCCGGGTGGGTGTAGAAGGGCCGCTTTCGCATCGGGTAGCCGACCACGAACAGGAACTCGCTGCCGTGCTCGCGCAGCGCCCACTCGCTGAGCCACCGCTCGTGCGCCGGGGCGAGGTCCGGCTCGTCGACGCCCAACAGCCGCATCGCCTCGGCGAAGTGGAGCTGCGGGATCTCCGCCGGGACCTCGGGCAGCTTCACCTCCAGCAGGTCGACAGCGGCGCCGGCCCGCTCGGCCACCGAGGCGACCATCCCGGCGACCACCTCGCGCAGCACGGCCATCACCTCGCGGTGGTCGGCGATGAAGCCGAGTTCCGCGTCGAGGCTGGTGTACTGCGCCAAGTGCCGCGCGGTGTCGTGCGGTTCGGCCCGGAACACCGGCCCGGTCTCGTAGACCCGCTCGAACACCCCGACCATCGCCTGCTTGAAGAACTGCGGCGACTGCGCGAGGTAGGCGGGGCGGCCGAACCAGTCCAGCGCGAAGACGTTCGCCCCGGACTCGGTGGCCGAGGAGACCACCTTCGGGGTCTGGATCTCGGTGAAGCCCAGGCCGTCGAGGGTGGCCCGGAACCCGCCCACCGAGGCCGCGGTGATCCGGTGCAGGGCGGACAGGCGCGGGTGGCGGAGGGTGACGGGGGCACCGTCGAGGATCACCGGGAGGGCGGCCTCGACGGTCGGCCGGAACAGGCTGACCGGGGGCGCCTCGGCGAGGCTGGACAGGACCTCGACGGTGGGCGAGGTCAGCTCGACGCCGGCCGGCGCCTGCGGGTTGGCGGTGACGGTGCCGCGGATCCGCAGGACGGTCTCCTCCGGCAGGTCGGGGCCCGCGCCGGTGGCGACCACCTGGGCCAGTCCGGAGCGGTCCCGGATCACCAGGAAGGTGACGGACTTGAGTGCGCGGCGGCGGTGCAGCCAGCCACTGATCTCTACGGATTCGCCGACGTGGCCGGGTAGTTCGGCGGCCAGGACACGGGTCGTCGGGTGGATCATCGCGGCCCTCCAGGGGCGTCGTGGTGATCCCTTCGGAGTGCGGGCGAGAAGGGCAACTCGCGGTGCCACCGCACTTTCGCCGCCGCCCGCACGGGCGGCGGCCTCATTGCGGCCCGTTGACGGGGGCCGGCCGGCGGGGCATTTCCTCCCCGCACTCGGGAGTGTCTTCGCTCCGGGACGCGGGGCCGCCTTCACAGCTACCGGCGGCTCTCTCGGCCCACGGGGCCCGGAGGTACTCGTCTCCCTCGACGTGTTGCCGGAGAGGCTAGACCGGACCGCCGCCGGACCGCAACGGGCTTTCCCGCCGCCGCGCGGGCGCCACCTGGGGCGTCCGCCTCCGGGCGACCCTGAGACGGACCCCGACACCCGGCTACGCCTCACCGGCGAGTCGGCGGGGTGGCGAATCGACTGCCAGGTGGACGTTTCCGGGAGCGCGGTGGCGGAGAGTGGAAATTAAGCCCGCCGGATCGGCCGGATCGGGTGCCACGACACGGAGTTGACCCATGAGCGCCCGTCTCGCCCGTTCCCGTCACAACCGCGTCATCGCCGGCGTCTGCGCCGGGCTCGCCGAGCGCTACGGCGTGACGCCGTGGACCGTGCGACTGATCTTCCTGATCTCGATCATCCTGCCCGGGCTCCAGTGCCTGGTCTACCTGGCCCTCTGGGTGCTGCTCCCCCAGGAGCCGTAAGCCCGGGAGCCGTAAGCCGGGGAGCCGCACGCCCGGCGCCGTCGCGCCGGGGCCGGTACGACGGCGGGCCGCCCGCTCCCGGTGC
>NZ_JBHXML010000158.1:0-2029 GCF_042720345.1 Kitasatospora sp. NPDC058478
GCGGTGGAGTCGGTGGCGGCGCGTCCGGCGCGGACCGCGGGCACGGTCGTCAAGGACGAGGGCGAGGGCGGCAAGCAGCTCGCCGGCTTCCTCGCGGACCAGAAGTTCATCTGAGCCGGCCCGGCCGAGCCACCCACCCCCTGCCACAGCGAAACACGGAGACATTGAGCAATGGCTGAGATTCTCGTCCTGGTGGACCACGCCGACGGTGCGGTCCGCAAGCCGGCCCTCGAACTGCTGACCCTGGCCCGCCGGATCGGCGAGCCGTCCGCGGTCGTGCTGGGCGCCGGCGCCGCCGCCGCCGGCATCGCGGCCAAGGCCGCCGAGTACGGCGCGGCCAAGGTGTACGTCGCCGAGGGCGCCGAGTTCGCCGACCAGCTGGTCGTCCCCAAGGTGGACGCCCTCACCCAGATCGCCAAGGCCGGCGACGCCGCCGCCGTCCTGGTCACCTCCTCCGGCGAGGGCAAGGAGATCGCCGCCCGCGTCGCACTGCGGCTCGGCTCCGGCATCATCACCGACGCCATCGACCTGCGCGCGGGCGACAGCGGCCCGGTCGCCACCCAGTCGGTGTTCGCCGCCTCGTACACCGTCGACTCGCGCGTCAGCAACGGCGTGCCGGTCATCACGGTCAAGCCGAACGCGGTGGCCCCCGAGGCCGTTGCGGGCGCGGGTGCGGTGGAGAACGTGGCGGTGGAGTTCACCGGGAACGCGGCCAAGGTCACCTCGCGCACCCCGCGGGTCTCGACCGGCCGTCCGGAGCTGACCGAGGCCGCGATCGTGGTCTCGGGCGGCCGTGGCGTCGGCGAGGCGGCCGGCTTCGGCGTCGTCGAGGAGCTCGCGGACGCGCTGGGCGCGGCCGTCGGCGCCTCGCGTGCCGCCGTCGACGCGGGCTGGTACCCGCACAGCAACCAGGTCGGCCAGACCGGCAAGCAGGTCTCGCCGCAGCTGTACGTGGCGAACGGCATCTCGGGCGCCATCCAGCACCGGGCGGGCATGCAGACCTCGAAGACCATCGTCGCGGTCAACAAGGACCCGGAGGCCCCGATCTTCGAGCTGGCGGACTACGGCGTGGTCGGCGACCTGTTCGCCGTGCTGCCGCAGTTGACCGCCGAGGTGAAGTCCCGCAAGGGCTGATCCCCGCGCACGACAGTGGGAGGGCGTGGCACCGAGTACCCGGTGCCACGCCCTCCGGCGTGTGGCGGACGCTATCCGCCGTGCGGTGGACGCTATTCGGCGAAGGCCGCGAGGTGCTGGGTGAACCCGCCCTGGACGGGCGGCAGCGGGCGCGGCTCGACGTCCACCGGCGGCTGCGGCCCCTCCATCGGCAGCAGCCGCAGCTCGGGCTGCTCGGAGCCGGGGGCGGACAGCAGCCGCACCCGCGTCCCGACCGGGACGGTGCTGCGCAGCCCGTCGACGATGCACCAGACGTCGAAGCCCTCGGCCATCCGGATCAGGGACTTCTGGCGGACCAGCGGCGTCCGGGCCTGCTCGACCTCGCAGCGCCGGACGACGCCGGTGCCCTCGCTGGGCTCCAGCCGCAGCTCGGTGGAGCCGCAGGTGGGGCAGAGCAGCCGCTGGAAGGTCGGGTTGCAGCACCACGAGCAGCGCTGGAAGTACAGCGTGGTGCTCCGGGTGTCGGCATCGATGGCTGAGTGGACCACGCTGTCATCTCCCTGCGCTCGGACCGGCTTGTTCGGCAGAAGTTCGGCAGAAAAAAGGATAGGGAACTCAGTGCCGCCATGTGAAGGCACTGAGTTCCCTTTTTGCCGCGTGGGTGCATAATGAAGGGTACTGAGTACCGTCGTGAAACAGGAGTGGCGATCATGAGCCAGGAGTTCGATCTCTTCCGTATCTCCGAGGAGCACGAGATGCTCCGTGAGGCGGTGCGTTCGCTGGCCGAGGCGAAGATCGCTCCGTTCGCGGCTGAGGTGGACGAGCAGGGGCGGTTCCCGCAGGAGGCGTTGGACGCGTTGCGGGGCAGTGATCTGCATGCGGTGCACGTGCCGGAGGAGTTCGGTGGTGCGGGGGC
>NZ_JBHXML010000159.1:0-2011 GCF_042720345.1 Kitasatospora sp. NPDC058478
CACGGCGTTGTCCTCTTCGTGTGTGTGGTGGGCGATCTCGTACTGTCCCAGGACCTTGGCTCCCGCGCCGTCGCCGACCCCGCTCCCGAGGCCGGGGCCCCGGCCGTTTGGCGTTGACGACGGCTTCGGGACAGCCGACGCCTTCGGGACAGACGACGGCTTCGGGAAAAGAGAAGAGCCGCGTACGGTCGCCCTCACCGACGTCCGTACGCGGCGTCTCCGCCTGCCGGGGCGCTCTGCGCGCCACACACGCCCGTCCGCGTGTCATCGCGGCCGCGGCCTCCCCGGCGGCACTGTTCCCCGTCCCCAGGGGACCAGTGCCCGTTCTGTGGCCGGCCCCGTCGGGGCCGGCGTGATCTCAGCGGCCGATCAGATCGGCGACGGCCTGGGCCTGGTTCGCCATCTGATCCCAACCGCCGAAGAGCAGCACCAGCAGCACCGCGCACGGCAGGGCCATGGCCAGTGCCACGGCCGGGTGCCTGGTGGGCTGCTCGGCCGACCGGGACTGGATGACGGCCGACCGACGGCGGGGGTTTCCCGTGAGCTGCGGTGCCATGCCCTTACTCCTGTGGTCCGGTCGAGTTGGCGCGGTGAACGGCTTACCTCGGGGGACGAGCTCCCCGTCCACCGCTGAACACAACGCTATTGCTCAGGGGGCCGTCCGGGCGTCATGCCGTCGTACTGTTCCTCGGGCATCCCGGAGGATGACGCTCAGACTTCAGGCGTACTACCGCAGGGGGAGGGAGCCTTGGCCGCGACCCCGGGGGAACCCTGAGGGGCAACCCCGAGAAAGGCTTCGGCACCCCTATGACCTGCGGGTCAGCGCACGATCCGACAATCACACGGCTGCTTGAGGTGTTGCGTATCAGCACACCGCAGGGGGCAGTCCGTAAGCTGTGCCAGACAGGAACTGACGATGCCCCAACCGACGGGGCCTCACCCACAGGCTGACGGGGAACGGAACATGGCGATGATGCGGCTGAGGCGTGAGGACCCCCGCATCGTCGGGCCGTACCGCCTGCACCGGCGACTGGGCGCCGGCGGCATGGGCGTGGTCTACCTCGGCTCCGACCGCCGCGGACAGCGCGTCGCCCTCAAGCTGATCCGCGCCGAACTCGCCGAGGACCAGGAGTTCCGCACCCGCTTCGCCCGCGAGATCGCCGCCGCCTCCCGCATCCGGGGCGGCTGCACCGCCCGCGTCGTCGGCTCCGACATCGAGGCCGACCGCCCCTGGCTCGCCACCGCGTACGTGCCCGGGCCCTCCCTCTACAAGCAGGTCGGCGACGAAGGGCCGCTGAGCTGGCCCGAGGCCGCCCGGATCGGCGCCGCACTCGCCGACGGGCTGGTCAAGGTGCACGAGGCCGGGGTCGTCCACCGCGACCTCAAGCCCTCCAACATCCTGCTCTCGCCGCGGGGCCCGCGCATCATCGACTTCGGCATCGCCTGGTCGCGCGGCGCCAGCACCCTCACCCACGTCGGCACCGCCGTCGGCTCCCCCGGCTTCCTCGCGCCCGAACAGGTCCGCGGCGCCGCCGTCACCCCCGCCACCGACGTGTTCGCGTTCGGGGCCACCCTCGCCTACGCGCTCACCGGGGACACCCCGTTCGGATCCGGGGCGTCCTCCGAAGTCATGCTCTACCGGGTCGTCCACGAGGAACCCGACCTGTCCGCCGTACCGACGCCACTGGCACCGCTCATCCGCGCCTGCCTCGCCAAGGAACCCGCCGAACGGCCCGGCGCGGCCGCACTGCACGAGCGCCTCAGCGAACTCGCGGCGCGCGGGGCGGCAGCCGGAACCGCCACCCGGACCGCGCGGCCCGGCCACGGGCGGGCCGCGGCACCCGCCCCGGCGGGCCCGGCGGCCCAGCCCGCCCCCGACGGCGCCCGGCACGGCGTGCCCGCGCCCGGACGCTCCCCCCAACCCCCCCCCCCCGCACCGTCCCCGGCCCCCCCCCCAGCCGCGGCCCCGCGCGCGCCCGCGGCCCCCCCCCCCCACCCCCCGCCCCAGGCC
>NZ_JBHXML010000160.1:0-1891 GCF_042720345.1 Kitasatospora sp. NPDC058478
CCCGGGCGTTGACCTGTCCGCCGGTGCCGTTGTGGGTGAACACCGGCGGTGGCGGTGACCAGCTGTACTCGTACAGTCCGACCGGTACGCAGTTGTCCGACGTGCCGCTGGTGCGGGACTACGGGGACATCGCGTGGAGTGCGGACGGCACGACGCTGTACGGGGTGTCCTGGCACGAAAGCCCGCCGACGCTGTACACGATCAACCCGGCCACCGGCGCGGAGACCAGCTCGGTGGTGATCACCGGTCCGGCCGCGGGTTTCGGGTCCGACTTCAACGCGCTGAGCTCCCGCCCGGACGGCAGCCTGTTCGTCGCGTCGTTCTTCTCGAACCAGATCTGGACGCTCAACCCGGCGACCGGGGTAAGCACGCTGTTCCCCGTCTCCTACCCCGCCACACTCGTCTCCTCGGGTGACTTCGTGACCCTGTCCGACGGCGACGTCCTCGGGGTCGCGTTCGATTCGTTCTTCCAGAACCCCACCAGCTACTTCCGGATCCACCCGGACAACACGATCACCGAGATCGGCACCACCCCGGACTCCATCTACGGTCTGGCCCAGTCCGGCGGCAACGTCTACATCTTCCGTGCGAACGGCACCATCGAGAAGCTGAACTCGGTGCCGACCGCCTCCTCGACCGCGACGCTGCCCACCACTGTCATCGCCGCGACGGGGCACCCCTTCTACGGCGCCTCCTCCACCCAGGACAGCGGGAACTGCAACCTTCCGGCCGGCACCTCCTACACCGTCGCCAAGTCGGTCTCCCCGACCGGCCCGGTGAACGAGGGCGACACCCTGACCTACACCGAGACCGTCACCAACACCGGCACCAACCCGGCCACCTTCGCGGGTTTCAGTGACAACCTCTCGGCCGTGCTGACGGACGGCACGCTGGTGCCCGGCTCCGTCACCGCCAGCTCCGGAACGGCCGCCGTCACCGGGAACACCCTGACCTGGTCGGGCACACTGACCGCGCCGCCCGCCGCCGGGTCCACCGTGACCGTGAAGTACCAGGTCACGGTCAACAGCCCCGACACCGGCAACTACGCGCTGACCAACAACGTCGCGCCCACCATCGCGGGCGGCACCTGCGCGACCGCGACGGGCTGCACCACCACCGTGCTGGTCAACGTCCCCACCCCCACGATCGACAAGTCCGCGGCGGAGAGCTCGTTCGTCGCGGGGCAGACGATCCACTACACCTACGCCGTCACCAACAACGCCGGTGTGCCGCTGACGAACATCGTGGTCACCGACACCGGTCCCGGCACCCCGACGGTCACCTGCCCGCCCGGCCCGCTCGCGGCCGGCGCCACGGAGAACTGCACCGCCACCTACACCGCGACCGCCGCGGACGCGGCGGCGGGCACGATCACCGACACGGCGAACCTCACCGGCACCGTCGGCACCCAGACGGTGACCTCGACCAGCAACCAGGTCGTCGTGCCGCTGCGGGCGCTGACCATCACGAAGTCGGCCGTCCAGCCGAACTTCCAGGCCCCGGGCGAGACGCTCAACTACACGTACACCGTCACCAACACCGGCCAGGTCGCGCTGACCGGCGTGACGGTGACCGACCTGACGCCCGGCGTCACCGTCTCGGGCTGCGGAACCAACCAGCTCGCGCCCGGCCAGTCCACCACCTGCCAGGCCACCTACGTCACGACGGCGGCGGACGTCGCCGCCCAGAACGTGCCCGACCAGGGCCAGGTCACCGGCACCGACCCGGGCGGCCAGAGCGTCACCACGACCAGCAACAAGGTGAACACCCCGCTGGTCGCGATCACGGTGGTGAAGAAGGCCGCCGAGGCGCAGTACACCGCCGCCGGGCAGACCATCCACTACACGTACACGGTCACCAACACCGGCGCCCAGCCGCTGACCAACATCGG
>NZ_JBHXML010000161.1:0-1812 GCF_042720345.1 Kitasatospora sp. NPDC058478
CACTTATACACTCTGTCGAGTGAGTGCTAAAATGCTGAAGCATTTCCGTCAAGCGTGTGGAGGAATCTTGTAGAGAGATATAGCATAGATACCCGTATCTCTAGAGATATTTTGGTATATCCCTGCTATATCTATGGGGTATCTATGCTATATCTTTGGCTTCAAAAACGGCACCTGTTCTAAGAGCATAGAAACTCAACAGGCACAGCCTGTTTGACACCCTTTTTTTTAGGGTGGCACCGAGTTTCCTTATGCTCTTTTTCTCTGAAGCTAAACCTGTTTTATATGTCGTAGTCTTTTTATTGGGAGTGACCCCTTGCTGTACAATTTCCGGAGGTGCCGATAAGGGACGAATTTTCCCTTGTCGGTTGCCTTTGGGGATTGTAAGGGGTGGAGGCTCGGAATCAAAAGGAAACGAAATATCATTCCGAGTGTGCTTCTTTTTTCTGTTCTTGAATTCTATTATTTCCAATGTTAGAATTATGTTAACAACTTGTTAGGAGTGTGTTTGGATGGAAGAGAAAAAACAAATTGGACCTCGAATTACTGTTGAAACATTTAAAAAGCTAGAGTTATTAGCCGAACATTTTACAAAACACAATGAATTTGGAAGAGTTTCAAAAGATGCTGTAATTGAGTTTGCTATTAAGGAATTGTATAGGGACTATTTGGGAAAAGGACGCTAATTTTTGTTGAAAAACTGACTTCGGATTTGGGGTTCTTTATTATTAACTTGATTTTAATTAAACATTACAGGAAAAATTGAGGGGAAATGGATGGATAAACGCAATGGTGACGCGGTTTTCATAGCTCCAAATGATGTTGTAAAAGTGACCACTATGAATCACGTCATTGAAGTTCAGCATATGGAGAAGATGAACCGGAAAAATAATATCAAAAAATTGGACAAGGATAGGTTTGTAGACCTCTCTACTGGGGAGATCCGGGAGTTCGAGCATTCGGAAAATCGGCAGGAAAATTATAATTCTTTGAGACAAACCTTTAAGAAGCTGCGTTATTTGATAAATAACAATTTTATAGGACGGCCAAATGAATTACATATAACTTTGACATACAAGAAAAATATGACGGACACGAAAAAACTTTATAGTGATTTTCAAAATTTTATCGACAGGTTGCGTTATAAATACAAGAAAGAAAGTTCGATAGATTATTTATCGGTGGTAGAGCCACAAGGACGTGGAGCCTGGCATTGTCATGTTTTAATGCGCTTTAATGATTTGGATAAGATTTATATTAAAAATGCTGAATTAAGGAGTCTATGGGGTTTAGGATTTGTAACAATCAAGTCATTAAAGGATATAGACAACATAGGAGCCTATTTGAGCGCTTATTTGACTGATATAGACCTAGAAGATGTCCAAGACAGGGAAACAGCCTTAAAAGTGGCTTCAGAGGGCTGTGAGGTGCAAACAAAGATCGTAGAAGGTCGGGAAAAGAAATTTTTAAAAGGCGGACGGCTGCACATGTATCCTTCCGGAATGAATATGTATCGAAAATCAAAAGGGATTGTTAAGCCGGAACGGGAAGAAATGAAGTTCGGAGACATAAAAAAAGTAGTGGGTTCGGCAAAACCACACTACGAGAAAAGTTATCATGTCGAAAATGACAATTTTGAAAACACAATTTCGTTTCTCCAGTATAACACAAAACGTGATTTTTGAAGCAAAACGGTTCCTCTTTATGGAGCCGTTTTTTTTATTTCCCGAAGGGTTATTTGTCAGAATGACAAACCGATTTCGAGCCGGCGAGAACCCATTGTCACACCACGATTTAGGGGGTGTGTATAAA
>NZ_JBHXML010000162.1:0-1663 GCF_042720345.1 Kitasatospora sp. NPDC058478
CGAAGTAGCTGCACTGCCGGGTCGTCCCGTCCAGCTCGACGTCGAAGTCGATGTAGTCCTTCTCGCTCACGGGGGCGTGCTTGTGCCAGGACTCCGTGTCGGGGAAGCGGCCCAAGAGGCGGCCCTCTGCTTCCTCCGGGTCACGTCCCGCGGGGGCCACAAGGCTTCCGGGTCTCCCGTCCACGTGGGAGACCCGACCAGCGGCACCCGACGACGCGACCGCTTCGTAGGCAGCCCGAAGCAGCGGCATCGCCGCAACCCTTATTTGCCATCATTCGCCTACCAGATGAGCTGGCAGCTTGCGTCACATCTCACACGCCGACGCCGCCGGGGTCGTCAAATTTCTGCCAGACAAGGTTGTTACAGTCGAAGGAGCGGAGGTTGAAATCGAAACTGTCGTCGAGGCAGCGCGCCGAGTTGAGGTTCTGCCAGCAACGCCCTTTGACACCGTTTTCGAAGCAGCTGTACGCCTGCCATTGCTGCGAAAACCCTCCGTCGCAACCGGTGGAAAAGACGTTCCCGCCGCTTTCTGATATGCATCGGCCGGTGTTCACATTCCTGATGGTGTAGGAGATTCCGGCTACCTTGGTGTACCTCCAGTCTTGGTAGTTCAGACCGTTACAGTCGAAGGGGCGCAGACCGGCCCCCAAACTGTCGTCGACACAGCGGCCAGTGGCCCAGTTCCGCAGTCGGCCAGTGGAATTGGCGCTGGCCGGCGTCGAGTTCAGAACGATGAGTGCGAGAATGGGGACTAGCATGCCGAGGGCGCGTGCGATTCGACCGATTCCGTTGCTTCGAGAAGCCATGATTCTCCCGTCAGTGATGTCGCTTGAGACTTTCAGGGCGGTGTCGGACACCTCGGCGCAGCATGGGGCTCGCTGACTGTCCCCGTCCGGGGCAACGGCACTCTTGGCCTATTCTCCGGGTGGGGCGATCGGCCGCCGATAGCTCCATGGATTCTGTACATCTGAATTCACGCCTCGTTGGGGTAGTCCACATGAGCTCCTTTTGTAGACACGCCGACGCACACAGACATGCCCCCAGAGTAGATCCAGTTGCCGAATTTGCCGATATACGTGGAAGTTCCGGGCGTCGCTCCCCAACTGCTCCAATACCATTCCGCGTGGTCGCCGAATCGGACCCTTGAAGAAATAGTATCCGTCAGTGGATTTTCTTGCTGACTGGACGGTCGGCACGTGCAGGCCCTGCCCGATCACGAACGAGAGCGCGAGCCCAGTGGCGGCAGCGGCCAAGGGGAACGGAGTCGGGCCATACATCGCCCTTCCATTGCATTTTCTTTTGTTCCCCATGGGGAGTCTTCAGGCTAAGAAAACTCCCGCGCAATGGGTAGTCCATAACCAGACAATCGACTGATGCGACTACTGTGCCTATTGATACTGAAGTTCCAGCAGCGTCGCCTACAGACGGCCGTTCGGCCCTTGCATGCCTGGAGCGGACGCACGGCCGCCCGCGAAGGCCCCACGCCTGGACCGAGCGCTGAAGAAGACCGCGAACTGCGGCGGACCGGAGTGTCGCGCGGGCGTCGAGCTGTCGGTACGCCGGCTGTTTGAGGTTCCCCCGAGGTGCGGAAGGTCGCCGGAGATGGCCTGATGGGCCATGAGAAGGGAGCCTCTGCCATGGCTGCACCGATGAAATACCCGCC
>NZ_JBHXML010000164.1:0-1549 GCF_042720345.1 Kitasatospora sp. NPDC058478
GCGGACCATCTCCATCTCCTCAGGTGTCACACCTGAAAGAAAATCACAACCCCACCCTGGCCGATCATCCGGGGCACCTAACAAAGCCCTACTAGCCGGCTGCGGAAAAGCCGGAAAAGCCGGAAAAGCCGGAAGAAATGGAAGGCGCTGGACGCGGCTGAGGGCCGCGCACGCAGGGGAGGCGCGGAGCGAGTCCCCCCGGACTCGCTCCGCACCGCCTCGTCGCGCGGCTTCGCGCTGCCGCTCCCCCCGACTCCCCGGCAGCCCCGCCGTTCCCCCCTGGCAGCACCCTCCGGCGAGAGCGGTCCGCACAGGCCCCGGCGAGCCCCCACCCCCGGGGACGTCGTTGGTATCACGTTAACAAACCGCGTGGTTGGTTTGTCAATAGCGGGATCCACGAAAAATCCACAAACGTGATGGTCGGTCCGGAAGGTCCCGCCAGGCGCCGGACCAGCGGATTGAGGCCCGACAGGGCGCCCGGCGGCCCTTCGGCGGGCGCGCGGCGGGCGCCGGTACGGGCGGCGGGCCGGGCGTGGGCCGTGCTGGAATCCGACATTCCGAGCATCATGGCAGCACGCAGTGACACCACGCGAGCGCTGAGCGCAGCGGATGCGTCCGGCGGTGCCCCGGCGGGCTGATGCAGAGTGAGTTCGCCGACAGGCCGGGCCCGGCGGACGTGAGCGCCCGTCAGCGCAGCAGTCGGCGCTCCTTGGCCACGGCCACCGCGCCGGCCCGGGTGTCCACCCCCAACTTGTCGTAGATCCGGCCGAGATGGGTCTTCACGGTGGCCTCGCTGATGAACAGCGCCCGGGCGATCTCCCGGTTGCCCAGCCCCTGCCCCAGCTGCGCGAGGATGTCCTGCTCGCGCTCGGTGAGCTGCGGTGAGGGCGCCCGCATCTGTGCCATCACCCGGGAGGCGACCGGCGGCGAGAGCACCGTGCGGCCCCGGGCGGCGGCGTGCACGGCGGCGAACAACTCCTCCGGCCGCTCGGCCTTCAGCAGGTAGCCGGTGGCGCCCGCGGCGATCGCCCGGGTGATGTCGGCGTCGGTGTCGTAGGTGGTGAGCACGAGCACGTGCGGGCCGCCCGGGGTGGCGCTGATCCGGCGGGTGGCCTCCACCCCGTCGATGCCGTCGCCGAGTTGGAGGTCCATCAGCACCACCTGCGGCGCCAGCCTGGCGGCCAGCGCGACCGCCTCCTCCCCGGTGCTCGCCTCGCCGACCACTGCGATGTCGCCCGCGCTGGCGAGCAGTGCCAGCAGGCCGGCCCGGACCACCGCGTGGTCGTCGCAGACCAGTAGCCGGACGGGGGCGTCGGTGGGGGAGCCGGTGGTGCTCATGCGGCCACCCCGCCGAGCCCATCGCGGCAGGAGCACCAGGAGCACCAGGAGCGCCAGGAGCGCCCGTCGCACCCCGCGCGCCGGTCGGGGGCGGGTCCGGTTCGTTCGCTCATCGGTGCTCCGTAAGGTGTTAGGTGGCCCGGGAGGGCCGGATGTGGCTGATGGGTTCTTGCCGACCGTGGCTTCCCTGGAGTGGCCGTCCGGCTCTCCG
>NZ_JBHXML010000165.1:0-1463 GCF_042720345.1 Kitasatospora sp. NPDC058478
CCAGGAGGCGGAGCACGGGCGCCATCGCCACCTCGGGCAGGTCCCTCTCTGCGGCCGTCAGGTTGCACCACTTCTTGAGCTTGGTGTGCAGCGTCGGCTTGAGGTCCAGAGTCACCCGGATCGGCTCGGTGCGGACCCGGGGCGCGGCCACCTCGCGCGGCGGCTTCTTCGACCGGTCGGCGGCGGCTCCGTAGTTCGCCTTCCCCGCCATCAGCCGGCCGCCTTCCGGCTCAGCAGCTCGCGCACCAGGCGCTGGTACGGCGTGCCGATCGCCCGGATGCGGGAGCCGCCGGACTGCCGGAACTGGTCGTCGTTGTGCTTGATCTGGGTGGTCAGCACCTCGAAGCCCTTGTCCGCCATCACCGCCCGGACGTTCGCGTCGGGGCCGGCCTTCGTCGCCCTGGACGTGTTGGTCCGGGTCAGCAGGACCACCACGTCCGCCGGTTCGCTCCTCATGTCCTGGGTCTCGTCCAGGAAGTCCTGGAGGATGTCGTCAGCGAACATCCGGTCCACCTCGATCATGCTGGGCGCGATCGGCAGGACCCAGGTGTTGCAGTACCGCAGCGCGGACTTGGCGATGGCCGCGTGGTCCTCGACCTGTGGCACGTCCACCACCAGGGAGCCCCGGCCTGCCATGATCTCGGGCAGGGAGGTGTGCAGCGTCTTGGTTGCCTTGGCCACCACCGGGAAGGGCATCCCGCCGGCCAGTTCGTCCCACCTCACCGCGGACTGGCCCTTGTCGGCATCGACCAGCAGCGGGTTGTGCCCTTCTTCGTAGAGGGACTGGGCGGTGAACACGCTGCTGGTGCTCTTGCCCACGCCCGGTTTGAGGTTGACGAACGCGATTGTCAGCATGGCCGGAGGGTACTGCACGCACGCATGTGCAGTGGGTGCAGTGGCTGGACTGCCAGCGTTTCGGGGGTCACCCGTTCGTGCCCGGGTGGTTGACGACCGGCCCTCGGAGTCGGGTCGGGGGAGACCGTAGTGCAGTTCCGCCCGGGAAAGTGCACTAGAACTGCACTACGGCGTTTGCCCAGGTCAGAGGCCGTTTCCGGGCCCATGGGCCCGAGGGCGTAGAGCAGCGTAGTGCAGCTCCGTTCCGAAACTGCACTACGGCTTTGGGCCACATAAGCCCAGGTCAGAGCCTGTGCCACATGATCCGTAGTGCAGTTAGTGCAGTTTTCGCGCGGACTCATACCCCTACAGGGACGAGATCCGGGGAGCCGACCCGGACCGACCGGGCGGCGGCCGGCCGACCGGACCCGGCCCGCGCGGGGGCTCGGGAGGCCGTAGTGCAGTTTGGTCCGGGAAAGTGCACTAGAACTGCACTACGGCGTTTGCCCAGGTCAGAGGCCGTTTCCGGGCCCGTGGGCCCGAGGGCGTAGAGCAGCGTAGTGCAGCTCCGTTCCGAAACTGCACTACGGCTTTGGGCCACATAAGCCCAGGTCAGAGCCTGTGCCACA
>NZ_JBHXML010000166.1:0-1428 GCF_042720345.1 Kitasatospora sp. NPDC058478
CTCCGTAAGGTGTTAGGTGGCCCGGGAGGGCCGGATGTGGCTGATGGGTTCTTGCCGACCGTGGCTTCCCTGGAGTGGCCGTCCGGCTCTCCGGGGCGCCCTGGCTGCTGATTGAGATGTGCGTTTCGGTCGCTGATTACGGAGATGACAGCGGGGTGTTCCTCGGGCCGGCGGCATGCTGTCGGAGACGAGGAGAGGCCGATGAGTGAGCAACGACGGGCCCGGGTCTGGGCCGGCATCGACGCGGGCAAGGGCCATCACTGGGCGGCTGTGGTCGACGAGGCCGGGGCGACGCTGTGGTCGAGGAAGGTCGACAACAACGAGTCGGCGATCCTGACCGCGCTCGGCGAGATCCTGGCCCTGGCCGACGAGGTCCACTGGGCCGTCGACATCTCCGGCACCGCTTCGGCTCTCCTGCTGGCTCTGCTCGCCGCGCACGGCCAGAAGACCGTCTACGTGCCCGGCCGGACCGTCAACCGCATGTCCGGCGCCTACCGGGGCGAGGCCAAGACGGATGCGCGTGACGCCTACGTCATCGCCGAGACCGCCCGGCACCGCCGGGACTTCGCCGCGATCGGCGTGCCCGCTCAGCTGGCCGCCGACCTCGCGCTGCTGACCGCGCACCGTACCGACCTGGTCGCCGACCGGGTGCGGATGATCAACCGGCTCCGCGATGTGCTGACCGGGATCTTCCCCGCGCTGGAGCGGGCCTTCGACTACTCCTCCCACCGGGGTGCGCTGGTCCTGCTGACCGGCTATCAGAGTCCGGCGGCGATCCGCCGCCGGGGCCGGGCCCGGCTCACGGCGTGGCTGGCCAACCGCGGCGTCCGCGGTGCCGACACGGTGGCCGCCGCCGCACTGGAGGCCGCCGAGGCCCAGCACACCGTGCTGCCCGGCGAGGACACTGCGGGCCGGATCGTCGCCGACCTGGCCACGCAGATCCTGGCCCTGGACGACCGCCTGAAGCACGTCGACCAGCAGATCCGTGACACCTTCCACAGCCACCCGCAGGCCGGGATCATCGAGTCCCTGCCCGGTATCGGTCCCATCCTCGGGGCCGAGTTCGTCGTCGCGGCGGGCGACCTGGGCGCCTACGCGGATGCCGGCCACCTCGCCTCCGCCGCCGGGCTCGTCCCTGTGCCCCGCGACTCCGGCCGCCGCACGGGCAACATGCACCGACCGAAGAGGTACAGCCGCCGCCTGCGCCGGGTGTTCTACCTGTCCGCGCAGACCAGCACCATCCGCGAGGGACCGAACCGGGACTTCTACCTCAAGAAGCGCGCTGAGGGCTGCAAGCACGTCCAGGCGGTCATCGCCCTGGCCCGCCGACGCACGAACGTGCTGTGGGCGCTCCTGCGCGACAACCGGATCTTCACCTCCGCCCCACCGGTCGCGCAGGCATCTTGACTTCATCATTGAGACTCCAGG
>NZ_JBHXML010000167.1:0-1391 GCF_042720345.1 Kitasatospora sp. NPDC058478
TAGTACTGCAACCGCATCTGGGGGGTGTGTCCTCGGCGTTTGTAGTGGGAGTTGCGGGCGCGGGCTTGGCTTCGTCGTCGGAAGTGTGACCAGTGGAGATGGTGGTCGTTGGCATGGTGGTGGGGCACGACGATGATGTGTCCCATCAGCTGGCGGATCTCCGGCACGCTCAGCGGTATGAGTTCTTCTCCGTCGTCCGCGCTTCCCCCTTTTCTGCTTCCCGGGCGCGGACGGCGGTCAGGTAGGCGAGGGCGGCCATGGCCAGGGTGATGTGGCGGTACCAGGCCCGATAGAGTCGCACCTGGTAGTGGTCCAGGCCGCAGTCGCCCTTCGCGGTCTGGAAGCACTCTTCCACCGCCCACCTGGCCGCGGCCACCTTGACCAGGTCTTTCAGCCGGGTGGCGACCGGTCCGTAGCAGATGTAGTAGGCCAGTTTGCCAGGGTTGCTGAGGCTGCGTCGGGCCAGGACCCAGTGCCCGAAGCCGTTCGTCCACTGCGGGCGGATCGCGACGCGGGCCCAGTCGTAGATCCGTTCCCCGTGCGCGCCCCGGCCCCCGGACAGGCGCTTCCATGCCTGCCGGGGCAGCGCGGCGATCAGCCGGTCCACCTGCACGTCCGTGCCCTGGCCGGTGACGACGATGTCGTTGACCTTCGTGGCCAGCACGTGCGCGACCGCCCGCTCCTCCAGCCACGACCGCAGGTGCCTCACCTGCCCGAACGCCTCGTCGGCGGTCACCCACGCGAAGGGGACGCCGGCGTCGATGGCACGCTGAAGCATCCACTTGAGGTGCTCGTTCTTCGTCGCGAAGGGGACCTCGTCCCCGATCCCCGCCGCCCGGCAGCGTTCGCGGTCATCGGTCCAGGAGAGCGGCAGATAGAGCTCGCGGTCGATCAACGCCCGCCCCCTGCTTGAGGCGTAGGCCAGGAACGTCCCGATCTGGCTGTTCTCCGTGCGGCCGGCTGTTCCGGTGTACTGCCTCTGGACACCCGCGGACTTCGTTCCCTTCTTCAGGAACCCGGTGTCGTCGCCGATCAGTACGCCGTCCCGGGTGCCGATGCTCTCCATGACGAAGTCCCGCACATCGTCACGCACCGCATCCGCGTCCCAGTCGGAGTGGTTGAGCAGACGTTGGACGCCGTCGGGACGCAACTGCCCGACCCGCTCGGCCACCGTCCAGCCGTTTTTGCGTTCCAACGGCGCGAGCAGCCCGATCAGGTAGTCCAGCGCCCGCTCGCGGGGCTCCGACCTCCCGAAATGCCGAGCGAACCGGGCATGAAACCCGGCTATCCCCTCGGACCACGACTCAACCTGCTCAACCGTCAACCCATAGGCACACAGTCAAGACAACGAACACCTACACCCACAGTCACGCCCAGATGCGGTTGCAGTA
>NZ_JBHXML010000168.1:0-1300 GCF_042720345.1 Kitasatospora sp. NPDC058478
GGCGGTTTCTAGGGGTCGTTGCAACACGTGGTCGGTTTGATCAGGCCGCGAGCAGTTTATGCAGGCGCTCGGCTGGGGTTTCCCAGTCGAGCGTTTTGCGTGGGCGGCCGTTGAGCTCGGTGGCGACCGCCGTGAGGTGTTCCGGGTCGTGGACGGACAGGTCGGTGCCCTTGGGGAAGTACTGCCGCAGCAGGCCGTTCGTGTTCTCGTTCGAGCCGCGTTGCCAGGGGCTGGCGGGGTCGCAGAAGTAGACCGGGACACCGGTGGCGACGGTGAACGAGCCGTGGGCGGCCATCTCGGCGCCCTGGTCCCAGGTCAGCGACCTCACCAGGTGGCCGGGCAGGGCCTGGACGGTGTCTACCAGGGCCTCGCGGACCTGCTCGGCGGCGCGGCCGTTCGGCAGGTGCAGGAGCATCACGTAGCGGGTGGCCCGCTCGACCAGGGTCCCGATCGCGGAGGCACCGTCCTTGCCGATGATCAGATCGCCCTCCCAGTGGCCGGGTACCGCCCGGTCCTCCACCTCGGCGGGCCGTTCACTGATCATGACCATGGGATGCGTGAAACGCGGCTGGCGGCAGTTGGCCTGGCGGTGCGGTCTGCGGCGCGCGCGTCCGGAGCGCAGAGCACCGGCCAGCTCGCGGCGCAGTTCGCCGCGGCCTTGGACGTAGAGGGCCTGGTAGACCGTCTCGGGGACCACGTGCATCTCCGGCCGCTCGGGGAAGGTTCTGCGTAGAGCGTGGCAGATCTGCTCCGGACTCCACTTCTTGTCCAGGTGGACCTGGATGAAGTTCCGCAGCTCGGCGTTCTCGCCGATCTTCCCCGTCTTCGGTCGAGGCCGGCGGGCGTCGGCCCGGGCCTGGGCGGCGTGGGGCCGGTAACGGCCGCTCTCGGGGTGGCAGTTGCGTCGGATCTCCCGGCTGATCGTGGACGGGCTCCGGCCCAGCTCGGCCGCGATCGCGCGAACTGTCGCCTTCTCCCGCAGCCGGTCGGCGATGTGGATGCGGTCGGCTTCGCACAGGAATCTGGACGGACCCGTGGAGACGGGCGCCCGCTCAGCATGAGCGGGCGCCCGGTACCGCTTCGGGTCCGTCCGGCCGTTTCGCCACTCCCGTCCGGTCCGTTCGTGGACGCCGACGAGCCGGCTCGCTTCCCTGTTGCTCAGTCCCTGCTGCACGAGGCGGAAGTATTCCTCCCGCTCCCTACGCAGCTTCCGCGGCCCCTGAGCCGTCCGGTCCTTGCGGATCTTGAAGTCCATCGCATCCCCTGAACTGGGGTGTTGCGACAACCACTAGAACCTAAG
>NZ_JBHXML010000169.1:0-1269 GCF_042720345.1 Kitasatospora sp. NPDC058478
GACCGCTCACACGGCCCGGGCCGCCGCGCACAGCCGTCGTTCCACGGTGTCGGGGCCGCGGCTTGAGGAACAGCACCCGCAGGAACGGGCCCTCGCCGGCGGCAGCCGCGTCGATGACGTATTCGACCAGGCCTCGTCCGTGGGGGGAGCGAGAGTCTGCGCCACTCGCCGGCGTCGCCGCGTGCGGTGCTGGCTTCGAGCCAGGGGCTCTCGATGACGGCGACGGCGACCGCTTCTCCCGCGGCGTCGCCCAGTCCTCCTCCTACTCCACCGGTTCCTCGGTGCGTCGCTCCCTCGTCCGACCAGCAGCAGTAGCTCGTGAAGCAGGCGGTCCGTGAGGGACCAGAAGGTGGGTTTTCGGTGGTGCCGGCCAGGGTGGCCGACGGACCGGTGCCCGTCCGTGTTCTCCTCTCGTCATATCTCGATCTGTCGTTTCCACCAGGGAAGGTCACCTGGTGCGAACGGGTCGTTGACTGTCCGGGCGAGGATGCGTTCGTCGAGAGGCCCGAGTTCTCTGCGCAGTTCTCGGCGGGCCCGGGTCCGCAGGGCCCGGACGGCCCGTTCCAGCAGGGTTCTGACGTGGTAGTACCCGCTCGGCAGGTCCGTATCGTCGTATCCGTACCACGGCGCCAGGTCGCGACGCGGGCGCCGGCCGGTTCGGGCCCAGCTCCCGAATGCGTGGGCGACAGTGCCAGGGTGTAGTCCGTAGACCTGCTCGAACCGGGCGATCTGGCGATTGGCGCCGGCCGAAAGCCCTCGGATGACAGGAGGCCGGCGGACGACTGCGGGTCGGTCGCGGGGGAAGCGCTGCGGCAGGTGGGACCTTATCTCGCCCGGTGACCTGCGAGGCATGAAGACTTTTTTCGGAGATCCAGTTCGTGAGATGACGCGTGGCGACGCTAACGGCATGTCGGTGGCAGGGTCAAGGGCGTGGTGGTGTTCCGTCCCCTCGGAGCTCCCGTGTGGCCGGTGTTCGTCGTCACCCGGTGCCGGGTCCGCCGCCGGGCGGCCTGGTTCACCCTGCAGGCCATCGACACCGGTGCTGCGCGGTGTTCAGACGGGCCTGCTGGTGTGCGAGTGCTGGCGGGACAGGCGGCCGGACACCGTCCGGTCGGCCTCGGCTGGCCGGTCATCCATCACCGCGCAGCCGCGGAACGAAGTCCGTCCGGCTAGACGCAATGCCAGTGACTTTGGTGTGTCTGTCTCGTTGGTTGTGGTGTGGCGAGGGTGGGGCAGGTCAAGTCGTGTGCGGGTGAGCGGTTGTCGGAT
>NZ_JBHXML010000170.1:0-1191 GCF_042720345.1 Kitasatospora sp. NPDC058478
TGAGTTGCATGCCCAAGACCCGAAGCGGAGTGATCTAGCCATGGGCAGGTTGAAGCGCGGGTAAGACCGTGTGGAGGACCGAACCCACCAGGGTTGAAAACCTGGGGGATGACCTGTGGTTAGGGGTGAAAGGCCAATCAAACTCCGTGATAGCTGGTTCTCCCCGAAATGCATTTAGGTGCAGCGTCACGTGTTTCTTGCCGGAGGTAGAGCACTGGATAGGCGATGGGCCTTACCGGGTTACTGACCTTAGCCAAACTCCGAATGCCGGTAAGTGAGAGCGTGGCAGTGAGACTGTGGGGGATAAGCTCCATGGTCGAGAGGGAAACAGCCCAGAACACCGACTAAGGTCCCTAAGCGTGTGCTAAGTGGGAAAGGATGTGGAGTCGCAGAGACAACCAGGAGGTTGGCTTAGAAGCAGCCACCCTTGAAAGAGTGCGTAATAGCTCACTGGTCAAGTGATTCCGCGCCGACAATGTAGCGGGGCTCAAGCACATCACCGAAGTCGTGTCATTGCAGCATATAGGGCCAACGCCTGCTGTGATGGGTAGGGGAGCGTCGTGTGCCGGGTGAAGCGGCGGTGGAAACCAGTCGTGGACGGTATACGAGTGAGAATGCAGGCATGAGTAGCGATACAAGAGTGGGAAACTCTTGCGCCGATTGACCAAGGGTTCCTGGGTCAAGCTGATCTGCCCAGGGTAAGTCGGGACCTAAGGCGAGGCCGACAGGCGTAGTCGATGGACAACGGGTTGATATTCCCGTACCCGCTTTGAAGCGCCAACGCTGAACCAGGTGATGCTAAGGCCGTGAAGCCGGCCCGGAGTCTTCGGACAAAGGGACGTGGTGGAGCCGCTGAACCAAGTCTGTAGTAGGTGAGCGATGGGGTGACGCAGGAAGGTAGTCCAGCCCGGGCGGTGGTTGTCCCGGGGTAAGGGTGTAGGACGAACGGTAGGCAAATCCGCCGTTCACATAGTCTGAGACCTGATGCCGAGCCGATTGTGGTGAAGTGGATGATCCTATGCTGTCGAGAAAAGCCTCTAGCGAGTTTCATGGCGGCCCGTACCCCAAACCGACTCAGGTGGTCAGGTAGAGAATACCGAGGCGTTCGGGTGAACTATGGTTAAGGAACTCGGCAAAATGCCCCCGTAACTTCGGGAGAAGGGGGGCCATTCCTGGTGACGGCACTTGCTG
>NZ_JBHXML010000171.1:0-1143 GCF_042720345.1 Kitasatospora sp. NPDC058478
CTAGTGTCCTGAGTCTGGAATTTCATTCATAAATATAGACTTGGCCTATGGCGCGGACGGGTCGACCAAAGGTCGAGTTGGTGTTGTCGGACGACGAGCGGGCCGCCCTGGAGGGGTGGGTGCGTCGCCGGTCGACGCCGCAGGCCTGGGCTTTGCGGTGCCGGATCATCCTGGAGTGCGCGAGCGGCGCGTCGAACAAGGACGTCGCGGAGCGGCTGGGATCGACCCCGCACGCGGTCGGCCGGTGGCGCGCCCGGTTCGTCGAGCACCGGATCGCCGGCCTGGGCGACATGCCCAGGTCGGGCGGCCCCCGCACGGTGACCGACGAGCAGGTGGCCGACCTGGTCGCCAAGACCCTGGAACGCACCCCGAAGGACGCCACGCACTGGTCGACCCGGTCGATGGCCAGGGAGACCGGCCTGTCGCAGTCCACCGTGTCACGGGTCTGGCGCGCGTTCGGACTGCAGCCGCACCGCGCCGAGACCTTCAAGCTGTCCACCGACCCGTACTTCGTGGACAAGGTCCACGACGTGGTCGGCCTCTACCTCGACCCGCCCGAGCGGGCCCTGGTGTTCTGCGTGGACGAGAAATCCCAGATCCAGGCGCTCGACCGGTCCCAGCCGGTGCTGCCGATGATGCCGGGCGTGCCGCAGCGGATGACCGCCGACTACGTCCGCCACGGCACCACCACGCTGTTCGCCGCACTCGAGGTCGCCACCGGCAAGGTCATCGGCTCGCTTCACCGCCGCCACCGGGCCGAGGAGTTCAAGAAGTTCCTGCTCCGGCTGGACAGGGAGGTCCCCGAGGGGCTGGACGTTCACCTGGTGCTGGACAACTACGCCACCCACAAGACCCCGGCGATCAAGACCTGGCTGGTGACGCATCCCCGGTTCCACCTGCACTTCACCCCGACCGGCTCGTCATGGCTGAACCTGGTCGAGCGCTGGTTCGCCGAGCTGACGAACAAGCAGATACGGCGAGGCGTCCACAAGTCCGTCCAGGCCCTCGAAGCCGACATCCGTGACTGGATCGCCACCTGGAACACCGACCCGAAGCCCTACGTCTGGACCAAGACCGCCGACGAGATCCTCGAACGCCTCGCCGGATATCTGAAGCGAATTCCAGACTCAGGACACTAGGGCG
>NZ_JBHXML010000172.1:0-1023 GCF_042720345.1 Kitasatospora sp. NPDC058478
TCGCGCGGTACCAGGCTGCCGGCGTACAGGCAGACCTCGGCGCGGGCCAGGAGGCGCTGGCCGCGCAGGGTGATCAGGTCGGCGGCGCCGGGGCCGGCTCCGATGAAGTGGACGGTCACGACGCGTTCTCCTGAGGGGTGTTGGGCTTGACGGCGGACCACTGGGTGACCGGCATGGCCTGCCGCCACCCGGTGAAGCCGCCCACCGGGACGGCGTGCGCGACGGCGAGCTTGACGAGCTCCCCGCCGTGGCGCCGGTACCACTCGGTGAGCAGCGCCTCGGATTCCAGCGTCACGGTGTTGGCGACGATCCGGCCGCCCGGTCGCAGGGCGGCCCAGCAACTGTCCAGCAGGCCGGTCGCGGTGAGGCCGCCGCCGATGAACACCGCGTCGGGGGCGGGGAGTTCGGCGAGCGCGGCGGGGGCCGGACCGGTCACCACGCGCAGTCGTGGCACGCCCAGGGCGGCGGCGTTGCGGGCGATCCGTTCGGCCCGCACCGGGTCGCGTTCGATGCTGACGGCCTGGCAGTCGCGGTGCGCGCGCAGCCACTCGACGGCGATCGAGCCGGAGCCGCCGCCGACGTCCCAGAGCAGTTCGCCGGGGGAGGGGGCGAGGATGGCGAGGGTGGCGGCGCGCACGTGCCGCTTGGTGAGCTGGCCGTCGCTCTCGTAGGCGGCGTCGGGAAGGCCGGGGACGAGCGGGTTGCGGGGGCCGTCGCCGAGGTCGACCGCGATGACGTTCAGCGGGTCGCCGGGTGGGTGCGGCCAGCCGTCGGCGGTGCCGTCGAGCCGGCGTTCGGCCGGGCCGCCGAGCTGTTCGAGCACCCGCAGGCGGGCGGCGCCGTAGCCGCGTGTGGTGAGCAGTGCGGCGACGGCGGCCGGGGTCGCGGCGTCGGCGCTCAGCACGAGCAGGCGGCGGCCGGGGTTCAGGGCCAGGGCGAGGGTGTCCAGCGGGCGGCCGACCAGGCTGACCACCTCGGTGGACTCCAGCGGCCAGCCGAGTCGGGCGCAGGCGTGGGAGACGG